>NZ_JXIS01000042.1:0-53206 GCF_000836715.1 Bacillus sp. L_1B0_5
TATTGAACTGTAACAATAAAATTAAAGTTTTCTTCTGGGAAACGTTCAATTTTTATAATTTTTGTATCCGTTAAACTATACTGATGATCTGGTCCAAGCTTCCTTCTGATAACTTGACTTGCATATGGTGCTAATAAAGTATTATAAGAATCATAAAACTCTTGATCATTACTATTAACCGCTTTGATATCTAACGGATTTAAAAATAAAACTACCATTACAATTCCAAAAAACAAACTAATCACTTTACCTTTTAACACATAATCACCCTTATTTAATTTGGATATCCGTTAACCTCCCCAGCATAAGAGATGACTATTCTTCATCCTTATTTAACTTCTTTTATTCAAATAGCGTTTTTGTTTAGTTTCACTCTAAAAGTAAAATTTTCATTTTTTCATTCAACCAAGTTCATAACATATTCTTTTCCTCTGATAAAATAATGATTATGTGTCCCACGCGCATTTTATTTATTGGAAATAATACCTTTCACGTACTTACGTATTAGAAACTTCATTTCTGCTTCTTCCGCAATAGCAGTTTTGTTCACTTTTTTGATACATTTATGAAACATTCACATGTTATCTTCAATATGTTCTATTCTTTTTGAAAAACCATGTGAGAATACCAAAACAAGAAGCCCTAGAGCCCTAACTCTAGGGCTTCTTGTTTTCAAATAAGGATTTTGTATTAAATCTGCACCAATTTTAAGACGCATACATACCATATCTTGTGCACCTTTTTTATATAAATCTTGTTCATTGGGCGCCTTTAAAAGCGCTCTTTTTATTGAAAAACTACACAAAGAGAAAAAACTCATACAATGTAAAATGTACCCTATAGAATAGACTTTTTTCGAGTGTCAATTCTATAGGGTACATTTTATTATTTTCTGTCTTTTTTATTTACCTTAAAGTAATCCATTCATAGCTTGCCCACTCTTTTGGTTTCTTATCGTACTTAATACGACCAGTCGTACAAAATGAAGCAATCATCCATTGTATAAGGTTCATCTTGGCGTATGGGTCAACACACTCCTCAATTTTTTTCAATTGATAACCGGTACTATTTTTCTGCCAAATTGTATATAAACGAAAATGTGTTGTCGTAACAAGTCTAGCTTTTGTTGTAACTTGCCATTTTGCAATTTTCGTTAGATCCTCTTTGACTTTTCTATCATACTCTTGTTTTATGACTTTATAACTCTTATCTTTATTAATTAATCCATTAGAGAATCCAAAAGGCATTTGATGCACCTCATAGACGGTTCCTTCTTCATCCCCTAAAATGTTTGATTCTACTAGAAATATATTCTTTAGTTTTAACTGTTCCGTTAATTCTTTTCCGCTCCAATAAAAAGGTTTTTTCATCTTCTGAAGCAGAACAACCTGTACAATTAATCCGATAAGTAACGGATACGCTAGTATAAAAACCATATTAATGAACATATTTACAATAAGTACCCCTATTAGTGCGAATATCGTGAAATAAATATATGTTTCTCTTTGATGAATGATTCTACTATTCAAGCTAACATACCTCCGTTTTGATAGATAGTGAAAGTAACATACACAATTGCTCCTAATAAAATAGAACAAGCCCCTGGAAAGCTCTGTATCAGCTGTATTTCTTTCTTTGGTAGTTTTGCCCCAAATATAGACGCAGCATGCTCCAATTGGTCTTTAACCGCTCCCACAAACCCTAAAATTTTAATTAATCGATACACACTAGCAATCCAAAAGAATAGTAAATGGAAAGCTGTTAATGTAATGGCGGTAAGCATAGCCGATTCTTCTACTACATTGCTAACATATAAACCTACTACCACAAGCATTTTGGTATCACCAGGTGAAGAAAATTTAAATGTTTCTAGCAATAAACCACACGCTAAGGCCATGACTAGTACAATTGCAATCTCTTTCCCTGTTCTTATTCCGGCAAAATACGTGATTCCTATCCCCAATATTAAGAATAGTAGATGCCACATATTCTTTGTTTTTCTATATTTCAAATCAGTAAATACATTTAGGAACATATAACTTAGTAATAATCCCACAATATACAGACCCATTTTCTTTACTCCCCTCTTAATTTCATAAAAATGCTGTGTAAAAAAGGGAACCACTTTTAGAGTAGCCCCCTCTTTTATTTTTATATTTATTTTTTGTTCCAAGAATCTACATCTGCATTGCTTGATGCTTTTGTGAATCGAGCTAGAATTGTATCATATCCACCTTGAATTGCTTTCCATACGAACGGACCAATTACTAATACGATAATCACTGCTAATGCAATTAACATACCGTTTTCTGATGATAATTGTGAGTCTTCATTTTTTAACCAACTTTTCATTTTTGCTAACATTTCATTTCGTCTCCTTTATATATAGATTTTAAGAATCTAATAAAATTAGAACTTATCTATTTAAATCTTTAATTACTTATTCCAAGAATTTACGTCTGCATTGCTTGATGCTTTTGTGAATCGTGCCAGGATCGTATCATAACCACCTTGGATTGCTTTCCATACAAACGGACCAATTACTAATACGATAATGACCGCCAAGGCAATTAACATACCGTTTTCTGATGATAGTTGCGAATCCTCATTTTTTAACCAACTTTTCATTTTTGCTAACATGATTGAATCTCCCTTATCCATTTATTTGAGCTATACGTAATAAACATCATTCATCTAAATCTTCTATTACTTGTTCCAAGAATTCACATCTGCATTGCTTGATGCTTTTGTGAATCGTGCCAGGATCGTATCATAACCACCTTGGATTGCTTTCCATACAAACGGGCCAATCACTAATACGATGATGACCGCCAAGGCGATTAACATACCATTTTCTGATGATAATTGTGAGTCTTCATTTTTTAACCAATTCTTCATTTTCGTTAACATATATCTTGCTCCTTTACCTATTCCATTTTTGATAATGTCTTTTATAAGCTTGCAAATCCTTGTATTAAAGATTGAATAACAATTACCATTGGATAAATCACAATACATCCAATAACTGCAACGTTAAATTTATTCATTTCCATTGGCTTATTTTGAATGAGACGGTTATAGTTCTCATGTTTTAACTCGCGCATCATTTTAATTTGTGCGTCCATAATGCGAAGACTCTGTACTTTGTCCGTTTTTTGCACTTGTTGCAGTGCAATCGTAAAGGTATTTACTTCTGGACTATTTAAGGCAGCTGCAAAGTTTCGAAATGGTTGATCCGAACCAGCATACATTTCTAATTCCGCTGTAAGTGTAGAGACATACGGACGAAGATGCCTCCCAGCATATATTTGCGCCTTTTTTACTGCTTCTAATGTTGTATGTGTTTTTAACAACTGCAGCATAGGAATTAGATACTCTGGTAATTCGAACTTCCTAGCTTCTATCGCCTGCTTGATTCTTCTCTTTAATAGATAATCAGGATAGAAATAAAGCAGCGGTGAAATTAAAACACCCACTTTAAATAAGTAGTAATCATGGAACACCGTACATATCAAGAAAACAGAGGTGAAAATGATGGGATATGCAACCTTCATTTTTAAATATTCTTCAGGTTTCGTATCCAGGCCAGCTTCTTCTAATTTTTTCTGAATCTGCTCTTTCTTTTCTTCTGTCAGGTACTTATGTGATAACGACTGGAAGGGAGCGATCATCATTTGATTTAAATTCTTCTTTTCAATTCGTTTTGCATTTTCTACATAGTTTGCAAGTAAGCTACCGCTGTCTTTTTTACTTTGTAGAAAGGTAGAGAATACCCAATACATGACAACGAATACCACTACAGCTAAAATCGTAGCCACCTTATTCCCCTCTTTCTGTTGGGTTATAATTTGCAATCTTTTCTACACGGGTTGCTAAGAAAAAGACAATTAACATATTTACCGATAACGCGATTTTCCCCATCATAGAACCTGCTAAAAATCCATATGCTTCTTTTGACATCAACATAATAACAATCGGCATAGCGATGACGATTAAGCAGTTTTGTACAAAAGCACGTTGTGCTTGCGACAAACTAGAACGCAATCTTGCCAGGTATAGTTTTTGTTTTTCAAAATCTTCTGCAATATCTAGTAAGACTTGTACTGAATTTGTTCCACCTTCTCGACTGCACACTTCCAACATTTCATGGAAGAAAACCAATTCTCTAAAGTTAAACGTTCCATTGAATCCTCTAAATGCACGATGCATTGTGGTTCCACCTTCTAATAAAAGAGAAACTTTTTCTATTTCTTCTTGAATGCTTTCATGCATCATTGGTTTCACCTGAACTAACACCCGTTTTGCATTGTTACTAATTTGAAGTGCATTTGCTACAGCTTTCATATAGATAGAAAGACGGTCAATGACAACCAAGTAGTAACGTTTTTTTCTTCGATAAAGAAGAAACCTTGGAACTAAAAATCCAGATAAAACGGTAATCAGTGTAAAAGGATCTCTACCAAAAGAAAAATAGAATACTACTGCAATACTCATCCCAGAAAGAATCGTATATATCCAGTACATACTCTTTGTCAATTTCCATTCGTACTTTTGAGCTTCTTGGATAACGGATTGTGGTAGATACATTCGTATCCCTTTAATATTCCTTAATTCCAAGCGCCTTTCTTCTTTCTCGTTTTCTTGTACAAATTGAGAGAGAGCAGAACCCTTAGATTTTGCAAAAAGTAAAACGAGCAATACTACACTAATAAATATCAAGAATATGCATCCATAGGCTAATAAACTATGCATATTGCACCTCCTGTTTTGAAAGGAACGGTGCATAAAGAACTGGATTTACAGTAGAAGAACGGAATTTCTTCTCCATATCAGCTGATATTCTTCCTGTAATAATATGTTGGCCATGAATTTTCCCTATTCTTTCATTCATTTCATCTTGTTTCTCATATGTTGGCATAAACTGAGACAATGGATTAAACTGTATATCTTCCTGATAATCCAATAGTTCAATCATCTCTGTAATATAACGATTTCCATCATCTTTCTTTTCCAAAAAGACAATTACATCAAATGTCTGTGAAATCAATTCATATAAATACTGGGCATCAATATTCGCACCACTTTGCAGACACATAAGCATTAAACGCCTAACTGCTTCTTTTGCACTTCTTGCATGGACAGAGGTGAAACCAGGATGTCCTGTTTGGAAAAAGTTAATCATTTTTAACGCTTCTTTCCCCCTCGATTCCCCTACAATTAATCGCTTTGGCCCTTGACGTAAAGCATTTGTTAACAATCTATCAAAGTCGATTGCATTTTCTTCTACTTCCGATGCCCTACACTGCATCGGAACAAAATGATGTTCTGGAAAAATGCGATGCAAATATAATTCAGGGTTATCTTCTACTACAAGAGTACGTTCTTTTTTCTTTCCTTTCGGAATGTGAGAAGCAAGATATTTCATAAACTCTGATTTCCCTGTACCTGTGGCTCCAGCAACTAGAATATTCATTTTGGCTTTCACGGCGGCAGCCAAAAAGTCCAACACCTCTTTTGACGCTTGATTGGTAGATAACATACGCTCTTCAGAAGCACGAAGGTGATCCGCATTCTTACGAATCGTTATTGTTGTTCCGAGTCCCCCAAGTTCATCTAAAACAATATTGATACGGATATATGGAAACACGCAGTCCACATACGGCTTTGCTGTATTTAATGACTCTGATGTACTGTTTACCATCTTATAAGCTAGAGCTTTCACTTCTTCTTCCGTCTCAAATCGGTAAGGAAATGTACATTCTCCCTCTCCAATTTTTTCGTAAATGATTTCTTTTGTTCCATTGATATAAATATCCGTTACATCCTTATCTTCTTTTAAAGGTTCTATAATCCCAAACCCCACAATTTCGTCACACACCATATTTAGTAATTGTTCAGAAGGTACTTCTGAAATGACAACCTGATTACTCAATAAAAAGCTTTTAATGATTTGTTCTACAGCTGTTCTCTTCTCTTTATTCATAAAGGATTCGCTTAAGATATCACGATGGTCTTTTACTAAAAATGCACGAATTTCATCTGTTATATCTTTAATTTGTTGAGCTGTAGTTGTTCCTAACTTTCGAACCGATTTAGAACGAATCCTATAACCAAAGTGATATAAATCCACTCGATTTCGCTTTAAGGATACTTGTTTTTCCTGTAAATAGCCCCACATACTACTTGCCACCTTTTTAATTTCGTAAACCAAAGAGACCCTTTTTCATAGAGAAGTGCTGGGATGGAATATCAAGACCAGCTGCTTCCATAATATGATGGACCTTTGCATTAATTTGCGGGGAACCAAATTGCATCCCCCATTCATAACTCGTACGATCTCTGTCATACGGAATTGTCACCTCAATTTTTTGGGAAGAAAGCTTTTCAATATCTTCTACATAGTCCTCGTCTCCCATATTCAAAACATGAATCATACGAGGCAATGTTAGCTTTGCTTCTTCTATTAGTTGTAATTCTCTTTTAATTGCTAACGCACCACGAGGGTTGCCATTTAGCACATGAACAACAAGGTCTGATTGGTATAGGATTGGGTAACTAAGCACCTCGGATAATTCAGTTGGTACCGATAGAATGATGTAGTCATATTCTGTATCTACAAGTGATTCGATAAATGTCGTTACAAACAATTCTTTGTTTTGAATCTCTGGGAATTGAGTTAAGCTATAACCTGATGGAAACACCAGAAAATCCATCTTATCGTGTAATTTTTGCGTCAGCCTTGGATTCACTTTTTTTTCTAATAAATCTTGCTTGGTACAAATATACTGCAAGAGATTGTATTCATTTTCTTTTCTTACAAGCCCTAGCATGTTTTTACTCTCATGGCTAAGACCTGTTCCAACCGCGAAGTTTGGTCTTACTTGGTCCGCTTCTACATAAAGCACCTTTTTCCCTAAATGAGCTAACTCATTTGCCATCGCAATACTTAACGTACTTTTTCCTACGTTTTCGTTTGTCGCATAAAAGGAAACCATTCTTACTTGCCGGTCCATCTTAAAAGCCCCTTCCTTATTTGGATTCGTTCAGATACTGTACAACATATTCTTTTACACTTTTAGATATGGGATTGGTTGAATGCTTCTCTACATAGTCTAAAATATTTTTCTGGTCAGATATTTGCGAGAATCCTTCTGCTGGTTCTAATTCTTTACCTGTTTGTTCTACCTTTTGTCCAACTGCAACAGGAATTACATCTCCAAGTGTTTTCGCACGATTTAGATATTGAAGTTGTTCTGATGAAACAGCCAATGTATATAATCGGGTTACCTTTGGCTTTTGTTTTCCTTCTTGTTCTTCTTTTGATTCTTTCTTTTCTAGTACAAATGCATCTTCTGTATTGCTATCCTTTGCAGCCGTAACACGTACACGTTGGAAAAGACCACCGAATACTACCTTCTCATTGTCCCCGTCCTTCACAATCTGCTTAAAATATAAGTCCACATACGTGTTAGGAATGATACTATTACCTGAACTTGTTTCCAAATCAACGAGTAACGGGAATGCAACTTCTCCATCTTTCAAATTTAAAATTGCAGAGTCAGGTAACTCCTCTTTCTTTACTACTTTATTTTTAAAAAGATAGCTATTTTCGGTGATGGGCTGCCCATCATTTGTCCACTTACCTATAACCTCTTTTTTACTTACACGTAATGCATTTGGAGGAATCCCATCACCAGGTAATGTTCGTTCCACTAGCATGTCTTCTTTAATCTCTGTATGCGCAGGTATATCCTTTGCGGCTACAACAATCTTTGTTGGTTTTACTGCATTTTCGACTGCGAAATGATTGTACCCATAGATACCCGCTACTGTTGCAGCAGCTAAACCTACCGCAGCAATCTGCTTCTTTTGAAACTTAGATGGCTTCAATGTTTGTATTCCTCCTTATGTAGCCTTTAAACGCAAAAAAAGGACACACCTATGGCATAATGCGCCTTAGGTGTGTCCTTTTAGCTAATCTAAAGTCTATATGAAAATGTTGGATTTATTTTCTTTAATATTACAATCTTAATATTATGATATATATAGTTTCGTGTCAATCATTTCTAAAAAATATCTGTTTTTTCTATTTAAAAACACGTAATCATAAATTAAAAAACCTCCAAAAACTCTGTTATAACAAGGTTTACAACCTATTAAGCATACCAAAAACATGTTGTAATTAATCTAACGCAACCGAATATTCCTAGGTGGTCGGTTGCTATTCTTTCTTTTTCATTTTATGGAGAAAAGAGGTGCTCGCATGGAAATACTTTTCACGACAGTTGATGAAAGAGACAAAATTATTATTAAAAGGAAATCAATTTTGTTCCTGTTTCAAAATACTTTGCAGGAGCATAACCTTTCCCATTCCGATCTTGAAATTCGCTTCCAATATATAACGATACAATCATTGCGATAATTCCAATAAAAATTACACATTTCATACGTTGTTTTTTCTTTTTATCCATTCAAACTTCCCCTTTCTACGAAAAAAGGCACATCCCATTAAGGGATGTGCCTTTGGTTTATCCATTCAGCTACTAGTTTAAGAAGGATTATATACTTTTGTTGATTCAACTTATTATACAATACTATTTAACTAATTTCTATTCTTCATATAATACCAGTTTGACAAATCAGTAATAATATGTTCCTTTCCAACCCAGTTCCAACCTGGTGTTTGTACAGGGAATGGAAGATCAGCAAGCACCCTTCTCTTTTTAAAATCATCGTACGAGACACCATTGATTTCTACCTCATTTGTCAAGCACAAGCTCATTTCATTTACACCTGCTAGGTTTGTTTCAACATTAAACGAATATTTTCCATCTTTTGTTTTTAATGGCGCATACCATTTGCGTTGACCATCAATAATTTTTTCTTGCCCATCCCAATATAGAGACTTAGTCGGTCTTTTACTATCGAAGACATGTCCTGTTACTTCAGACAAATACATATTTTTAGGTTGGAATTTTGATGCCAACCCAGTATTAGAAATAGATTCTAAATCTTGTGTTGTTTTTAGTCCTTCATCTGCAAATGGATATTGTGCCGTTGTTTTTGTAAATACACCAGGATAATTGATATTCCAATCATTTTTGTATGTTCCATTTACTTCATACGAAAAACCGTACCCAGAATGTAACTTAGACGGTGCTAAATTATCAATACTTCCACTTAATGTTTCATAGAACATTTCTCCCACTGTGTCCTCTTTTGAAACACGTTCACTTACTGTTTCTACCACACCTTTTACACTCGTTACTCCGCACATCCCTTTTTCATGAGATGGTGCATAGATAGCTGTTTTAATAGGGTTATTTTTGTATGTGGTTTCTTCTATATCTAGACGATCACCAGAAGGGTTAATTTCTGCCTGAATTGTTCCTTTCCCCTTATGTTGCCAGCCAAGGTTCAAGGTTTTCTTTTCTCCCTCTGTTAATCTTACCTTTTGTGATGCCACTTGTTGTCCGTTATGTTTTAACACAACTACTGTTTCAGGATTCGTGTATTTTTCTTCTAATACATCTAACTTTTTAATTTTATTCTTCTCCTTTTCTAGTTTCTTTCTTGCATTATCTAGTCTACTTGCTGCACTATCTAGTTTATTTTCTTCCCAAGAGCAGTCTCTATCGTAATAGTGATGGTTCCCTTCTGCATCTACCTCATGAATTGGATTACGACGGCAATAACTAAGACTAGACTGCGCACTATCTCTATCAGATTCAGAACTATTTACTTCTTGCTGGGACTTATTAATATTGTTATTTACCTTTTCTCTATATTGGTCACGTTCTGGTTTAAAATTATCACGTGATACATCTACTCTTGTTTTGATATTCTTTCCTTCTCTTGCGGTTTCGCCTTCGATTCTGTCACTAGAGAAATCAATTTTATATTTAAAGTCATCTTCATCGCCTAGATCTGGGTTAGGTGTTACTTCAGTACCACAGTTACCATCTATAGTGAAATCAACAGTTTTCTCGTTTGATTCCCTCTGAACAGCATCAAGGACTTTAATTTTCGCAGTATATCGGCCACACATTTGTGGCTGCCAATTTAATTCTTCTGACTTAAATTGCCCTGCATCACCTTCATTTGGTTTTTGATTATCTTTTTGCAGAGTTGAACGCAGGTAATTTTCTTGATGATATACAGTTTCACCATCTTTTATAATATCTAACATCCATTTAACTCGGTTCCTTTCCCCAGCAGCTTTTTGATAAGGGTTTATTGTTGTTCCATTCGGATCTCGATCGTTATATCCTTTATTTTTACTTACATATTCAAAACCGTTAAATGTAAATTTAACAGGTACATCTTTTTCGCTACTAGACGCTTTAACATCTTTTATTTCAGGCTTACTTGTACGTACATACCACAAATTATATTTATTAGCGTTTCCTCCAGATCCAGCATATCCTCCTGATAAATAAGCAATATCACGAATCCAGTAAAAATCGCCATATACCTTACTTCCTTGATACTGCGAAAGTCTATACTTCAGTATTTCTGCTAAAACAAATTCAGGATTCCCCCAATACTTACTAGCTATTACGTCATCATTAATTCTTTGTACTTCAGTTACCATACGATCTCCTGCAGGAACTAAATTGTTTAGGTATCCTTCATTAGCAATACGAACAAAAGGTTCTGAGAGTTCTTCATTCTTTACTTTGTTTTCATTGGAGTTATCCCAACTAAAAGAACCATTATATACAGCTGGATAATGTAAGTCACTTAAATATTGTGATTCCTTTGCGGCATACCCGCTTCCTGGACGATAAAACCTTCCTGGCATTTGCAATTCTTTTGCTTTCATGAATTTTTCTTCATTCCCATCAAAGAAGGGTACATCACTATTCTTTGCATGTGCCAATGTAGGTAATAACAACAATGCAGATGTACAACTAATTAATAATTTACTTTTTAATTTCATATCTTATCCCCCTAGAAAACAAAAAAGGACACACCTGTACCTTTGGTAGGTACGTAAGGTGTGTCCTTCACGTAATTATCGTAAAATTATTCTATTGTTATATTACGCGTATAATGATACCAAATTTCTCTCATAATAACAATTTTATTTCTTTTCCACTTCAACATACATCATATGTTCCGCAGTTGAGTGTGCAATACGGATTTTAAAATTATCTTTCTCAAATACCTTTGTTTTTTGTGTATCTATTGCTTCCTGTAACTCATTATCTAAGTTCAAACCACTTAATAATTTCGTCCACTCTTTAGTTAAAGATACTGTAGCTTTGTTGTTATCTAAAAATATAATTTTATAATTCCCTTCATTATCTGATTGCACAACAAATTGCGCTCCAATAGTACCTGCAGGAAGATACATATTTTTATCGAGTAAAGATACATCGTTACTAATTTCACTATACTTTAAATTTGTACCGAATCTTCCATTAACCTCTTTTATTATTCTTTGTGCTTCATTCGAGACTTGTTGCTTTACAACTGGCATTTTTTCTACGGCTTCAGGGTAATATTCAATATTCTCTGTGACTAGATTAGAATCCATACCTGTAGGCAATTGAACATCAGGTTTCGTTTCAGGTTTTGGATCGGGCTTCACTTCTGGTTTTTCCTCTGGTTTTGTTTCAGGTTTTGGATCGGGCTTCACTTCTGGTTTCTTTACTTTTTCAATTACATTGATAGAGTTATATAAAAATTGACTATACGCTTCACGTGTTACAAACATTTTTGGAGAATACATATTACCTCCTGTACCAATTGTAACTCCATTTTCTTCTAATGCACTAATTGCACCGTAAGACCAAGAATTTTTATCAATATCTGCAAATTTTGTTGTTTTCGTTTCCTTAAATTTAAAAGCATTTGTAAGTACTTGTGCCATTTGTTCACGAGTTAAAATATCATCTGGACCATACTTCCCATCACCAAAGCCATTCACAAGTCCTGCTTTAGCAAGTGCTAAGATTTCTTTTTCAAACAAATGTCCTTTAATATCAATAAAAGGATTTTTGAAGCTAGCATCTGCATCTGCTGGTTTTACGTACATATAAATCATACGAGCAACTTGCCCACGAGTTACATTGTCACCAAAACCAAAGATATTATTTCCGTACCCTTGCACTACTCTACGATTTGTTAAATCATAAATTGCTTTGGTAGACCAGTGATTTGCTGGAACATCATTGAATTTTAATGAGTCTGTGTTATCAGCTTTAGCAGTAAATGCTCCTGCTCCTAGCAATGATGTACCCATAATTGTTAATGCTGTTGCTGTTTTTAAAAATTTGTTAGCCATAGTTTGTTCCTCCAAGTATATTAGTTTTTTCATAGATTCTTTTATTGTACCGAATTTAAACATAAAATCCACATAATTTAACATATAAATTATTTAATTTATGTTTTTTTATAACGAGTGTTTCGTGTGGGGAAAATAACCATAAAGGAATTTATTTGTAAAAAAATTCTATATATTTTATTTATAAATATTTTTTCAGTAAAAAAACTACACTTTTCAGTATAGTTATTTACCTCTTTTTATACATATTGATATTTTTAACGGAAATAGATTTGTCCCATTCCTTCTTTGTTAGCCCATATCGGTGCTTTCATACTATCTATCCCTATCATTTTAAAAATAAAGAAGTGATGTTCAGCTTTTATCTTAAAATTCAATGACTGATTATGATCAACGCGACCTTTTGTATATTCATATTTCCAGCCATCCATATTCTGCTCTTTCATTTTCTTTTCTATATCAGGAATTAGATTTACGTTTTTCCCTTCATACGTGTACTGAAAACCACCTGTTTGTTCTGCTAACTCTACTGTACTAGAAGCAAAATCATGTGCCTTTACTAACTGCATTCCATACAGTACACCTTCTGGGATAAGAGTTATCAATAACAAAGAAAGCGTTAGAAAAAACGCTGTTGTTACTGTATTTTGCATTTCTTACACACCTACTTTTTCTTATTTATTTCACGTTTCCTCCAGTTTTCTTGTTGTCAGAATCTGCTTCATAAATAAATATGTGTTTTGCGTTACTCTTAATGCTGCCTTTCTTTTCATCAAATTGTTTAGTATAACTAGCAGCTTCGGCATCTCCTTCAACGGCAATCATTGCAGGTTGCTCTTGTACGGCATGTGCAGAAAACTCTCGTTTTGATGCAGGATCCTTAAATGTTGCATTTTGTTTATAAGACTTTTCAAATTCTTTCTTTGCAATTTCTGTGTCAATAGCAATTTCTTCTTTTGCTCGCAAAACACCTACTTTTACGGCTTTATCCATTGCTGTACTTCCAGCACGTTCTAATGCAGACTTATTATCTGTGTGTGTTGTATCTCCAATAATCATATCTGTCATTAAGAATAAACAACCAACAAATAATAATAATGAGGCGACACCTATAATAAATTTTTGCATCTTTCTTCACCCCTCCTTAATTTTCAGACTTTCGAAATCGAAATCCGCTTAAAATAGAACTTTTTTTGGGGTTCAACAATTGATTTGGCAGCAATAACTCTGCTATTTCCTTCATTATTCCTTCTAACTCTTTATAATAGTTGCGACTTGATAGTAACGTACTACTATTCAATTGTGACTCGAACACATCTTCTATTTCATATGGTGGTAAAGCAGTTAATACCTTATCTCCAAAGCATTCTTCTACTATTTCATGCTTTAAAAGTACAGGAGAAAACTTGTTCCCAATGATCCTCACTTTCTCTAAACCTAAGTAAGAAACGAGCTTTCTCTCTTTTTGTGTAAGAGGATGCGCTATCTTTAGCAATTGATGCAGATCTGGTTCCGCTACAAAGAATATGTAATCCGCCATTTCACATATCTCATGGTATAAATCTTTATCCCAATCGCTCCCTGCATCAATAATAGATATAGGTGCTTCTTGGTTGGCCAATAAAACCTTAATAAAATGGTCGAAGTCCTGCTCTGTTTCGTTTTTCAGCTCTTGGTCAACTATAGGATTCTTTACAATATAATTTATTCTTCCTTGCTTCCATTTTGGAATTAATAATATATCAGATTCCTTCTGTAGCATCTCTTTATATCGCTGCAACATAAATTCACTACGATAGTTTTCTGGCGCTTCTGTATATCCCTTTAATAACGGATACGTATAACCATCATCATATAAATTCTCTATATAATTCACATCAATCTGTAGTTCATTTAAGTAAGCGGCTAAAAGATGTGAAACAAAAGTGGCACCACTTCTCCTGTTCATGCTGGCCACAACAATTGTTCGTCTTGGAATAGCAATACCAATTTGTTTTTCATATACTGGCTCAAAAGCCAATTTATACTGTTTTTTAATAATTGGCGCTTTTGACGTTTCCTTCTGAATAGACTTACGGTTTTGTTTGTTTTTAAATAGTTTATTGGATTTAGAAGAAGGTTCATTTTTGCCACCTTCCTCTAATTCACTTGATACTTTCTCTTCTTCCTCATCAACAAGAACCTTGGGCACCTTTGTTTGTTGCGGTGCTTGACTTGTTCCTACAATTTCCACTACATTTTTAATATCCGATTCCTGTAGCAGCTGCGGGATGACTTTATTATCAATGTCAATTTTACGAGAGTTAAAAATGTCATAGATACCTAGATAAATCAGTTTCGCTAAAAATTCATCATTATTTTCACGCTCTGTAAATACTACAATGCGAATATCTCGCTGAAAGCGAATGTCTCTTAACTTCTGTAAAATAATTAATTCTCGCTTATCTTCGTGTCCTGCATCAATATTTAATCGTTTGTCATTAATACATAGAATATCAGGTTGCTCCGTATCTAGAATTTCATCTAAATACTTTATGTGCATGACATCACTATCAGCCACTTCAAATCCTGCACCAACAAAATCCTCACGTAAATATGCCGTATACACAGTATCACTAATAGCTAATACAATCTTTTTCATTATGAAAAACTCCTCTTTGATAGAAAATCACTTTAAAGTAATAGCATGTTTTCAAAAGGCACTTTTGTTGCGTTTTGTATTTTTGTTAATAGTTCGGTGAGAAGTGATTCTATTTCAAATCCCTCCAAATTACATGGCATATTATCAATAAGGTTATATTTGACTCTAACCTCTAAACGATCCTCAATTTCTTCTAACGGTACCGCACTAAATAAACTTTGTTCATATATAAATCCATCCCGAAGATTTTTTTGTATTTCTGTCTTGTCTTTGTAAACAATGGTTACTTGTGCTAATTCAATAAAAGGGTTATCTAAAGTTAATTTCGTATTCCAGTTTAGACTCCAGATTTCACAGCGGCCGTCTGCATGCACAACATTAGCAGCTACAGATGGAGTAATTGTAAATAAACGATCTACTGGAACATTTGTAAAAGTAGTTGTTTTTCCTTCTACTACTTTCAGTCCTCTTTCCTCACGTTCATGCTCAAGTGCAATTTCCGCACCAAACAATGCAATTTCACAAAACACTTGCTCCATTATGGGTTTAATGCCTTCATACGTTCGAACAGCAAATACACTAAATTCTTGTGTTTCATCCGTTCGAACTAATTCATAAATGCTAAATTCCGCTGCATTTACAATTGCAAAAGGAATATCTTGTACAAAATTAGGATTTGTAAATAGCGAATCCGGAATCACTGTCTCTGGATGTTTGAAAAACTCTAAACCAAGCTGATATCCTTTTAGAAATGCATTCTTAGCAGCAGCTGGGAATAATGTTTCGAATCTTTTGAGACTGCTTTTAAATTGCTTCTCTTCGACCTCGTTATTAAATTCTCTATCTTGTAAAATGTTTACACGATCAGCAAGCATTAAAAAATAGTAGTTAATAAGAGAATTAATTCTCTCCTCAAAAACTTGATTATCTTTACAATATTTATCAAATCTTCTTTTACTTTCACTAATAATTTCATTCATTCTTTAATACTCTCCTTATCATTTTCTAGTTATTAAATAAAAAAAGACACACCAATGGCAGGTATATGCCCTCGGTGTGTCCGTTTAGCAAGAATTAAATATCTCTCGATTCGTATATTAATTTTAAACAATAAAACTTATGTATAAGATTATCTCTATAATATCTAAATGTCAATACTACTTCGCAACTATTAATTAAACTCACAAAAATAATGCTTCTAATTGATTAACCTTTTTCTTTTTTTGCATATGTCATTTAATCACCTAATTCAGGTAATACTATTAGTATATCTAAGTACAGGGTTTTCATACCAAAATTTCGATTTATATTTACAACTAAATTTCAAAAGTAAAAAACCATTCATTTAATATATTCCATACTTAGAGAACTTTAGATACAAAACAATCTTTATAGTACTCATAGCATAACTAACAGCAAACAACTAAAACATATTAATGTTATGTAAACAGTAAGGTAGTACAAACACGTTCAGTTGATATTAACATATCAACTGACATTGACATGAAATTACATATTGAGAGATGAATATAAGTTAAACTAACCCATCCAGGTCATACCTAAGCCAACTTATTAATTACATATTTCGCAAACAAAGATTATAAAATAACTTTTGAGTTCCTAATTTAATTATTAGACAAAAAAGCATGCAAATGATGAATATACATCCATACCATGTTTTCCTCGTAAGAATTAAAATGACTTTTAGTTTGCGCATACTTAAATTTGAATGATGTACAAAATCATTTCTATTATAGCTAAGTTTCAAAACCATTTCTTCCACTCAAATACTATAAAAAAGAACTCATACTTATAGTATGCCCAACTAAATTAGTCTTATACCTGAACATTACAACTGCTATTTATAACTAAATTTCAAATATACTACACCATTCTTTTTATAAACCTCCTTGGTCAAGAAGGTTTATAAAAAAATCTATCTCCATTTAATTTTCAACACAATTTGAAGTACACAACCCAGACATGTTAATGTCATATAAAGAATTAACTAACACTAATACCTATGATTGAGATTGACATATTAATTGAGATTGATATGAAATGAAACAAAAATGTGTAGATGTTAATTTCATATCAATATTTAAGATGTTATATCACTCTGTTGATACTCAGATATAAATCAACGCAAAACTATTTGGTGGATCTACATTTAAGTTAATGGAATGTAACAACTAGCAAACCAGCGCATGCTATATTTTATTACCAATTACTTTTATTAACTTTTTAAGAGGTTTAAGTCATAAACACCCATTAGAATAACTAGTATCTCTAAGTCTAAATGGTATTTTCTATCTCTGATCAACATGACATTAACAATTAGGATGATCCGTCCTTAGTTTGAATAGATTTTGTTAATGTTATATTAACCTCATAGCGATTTCTTATTTCATGTCAATGTTATCTTTATGGATATTCGAAGTATACTTATCTAATTTGGGTTAACATGTTAATCTCATCATCTTATTTATGATTTTATTAATATATGCAAGCATGTACTAGAGATCGGATATCTACAAAAACACATCATCAGGATTATTCTAAATCAAACTTTAGTATCTTAAAAACTTCCTCAAAATTCTCCATAAAATTCTTCGTTTACGATTCACATTTCATGTTAAAAGGTAATCTTTTTAGATCAACATGTAAACATAGGGTTGATATGTCTATTATAGTTAACAAAACATTAACAATATGTGCTTGTGTGTTGTTAGAAGGTTGTTTTAATGTCGATTTCATGTCAATGTCGCATTTTATATCAATGTTAATTCACGGGCTCAGTTTGTTCTTAAATACTGATAAAGATCGTTTTGTTGATACTGACTACATAAATTTCTATCATGACATGCAATATACAGCTTAAATTGTACATTCTATACTAAATTAATATACATAAGTAGATCCGTAGCAAGTAAATAGGGGGTAGGAACGAACCTCTTTGAAGTATTATGATTGTACTCCTATATCCTTAAATACCGTTTTGTTTATTGAACAATACTAAATCTACATTAATATCATTTACTTTTTACTAGTTTTTATACGTGATAATTACATTTTGGACGTTACTATGTGTATTTTCCGTTATATACCTGGATTATATCCTTATAACTTATTTACAAAATAGCTTTATTTCCTTATCATTAATATTAAGTAGCCTAATTTGTTAATCTCATAGCAACTATCAGTAGTGCTACTAACATAATATATATTCCTATTAACAAAACATTACCACTGATATATTTCAAATTGGTAATAAAGTTACTAATTCAACCGAATTTTATACTAAACGTTAATGTTTTGTTAACAAGTATATGTTTACATGTTAATTTCATATTTCATGTAATTTACTGGTTTGGTAGGGATTTTTACAAATATTATCGAAATACTAGCTAACATGTTAATTTCAGCTCACATGTTAATTATAATTAGTTGTTTATGAGTTGATTTTTGAGGAGGTAGTTACAATGATTGAGCAAAAAAATGAAAAACAAGACCATCAAATTAACGATGATGATATATTAGATGATAATGTTTTCGAAAAAGCATGGCGGATAACAGAATTCTCAAAACTAGTAGGACGTCATCATAATACAGTTTATAATTGGTTCAATATCCTAGAAGAAAAGGGACTTCATGAAACTTTAAGAACTCAAAATACAAATGAAAAACTCTATAATGCTTTAGACCTTGAAATTGCTCTATTTATAAAGCAGAAAAGGGATGAGAAATGGTCTTTAGATGCAATTATTGACCTTTTACCACACCAGTTTGATTTAAGACCAGTGTCACCAGAACATCAAACAAATGAGGTATCCACTGAATTAAACCTTCAAGCTACTGCAGAAATTATTGAAAAAATGGTAACTAAACAGTTAGAAGAAAAAATAAAACATATTGAATCTCATTATGAAGAGAAGGTACAGAGTATATTAAAGCAGTTACCACAACCAGAAGATGTAGAAACGTTAAAATTACGCCAACGCCAAGATAGGCTTGATAATTTTATTATTGAACATAGAGCACGCCAAGAATTAAGAAAACAAGCAGAGAGCTTATGGAATAATAAACCTGAGGAAGAGCGTACTAGAAAAGCAGGCTGGTTTAAAAAAGAGGAAGATTTGAGTAAAAAACAACTCTTCATAGAGCAGTACATACAAGATAATATTATTGAGCATATAAAATCTCTTATGAATTCAGTAGAATAATAAAAAAGTCTGGAACTTAGTCCAGACTTTTTTATTATTTTGTAGTACCAAACATTTTATCTGGATCTAAAAAATCTGCTAGATCTTCATCTTCATTTGCTCCAGCATTATTATTTTCTTCATCACTACCCATATCGATAAAATCTCCAAATGCAAAACCTAAATCCTCATCCTCATCTATACTTTCAATCGTACTAATTTGAGACTTTTTATACTGAATTTGGCTTTGTCTTTCTTTAAACTCATTAAATTCTTCAACTAAACCTTTAGATAATCTCGATGGTAATGCATCAGTTTTATAGAATGTATATACACTTCCTAAGAAATCATTCTTACTCACCAAATATCCATTAAAGACTGTGCCATTTATAGGTAAATTATTTGAAACTTCTACCTTAGCGTCATCCATAAAGGAATCATTAATATTCTTTTGCTCATCTAGGATAGCAAGCATACCAAAATGATGTACTTTTGATGCTTCAACTGAACCATCATCGTTCTTCTTCATCAAATCAATTGGGGGATGGAAAGAGCTTCCTCTTAATGATTCTTGAAACATTTCTATAATTGCATGGCTATTTTCTATTTGATTCATATTACGTGAAACCTTATTAATTACTAAACAGCCCGTTTTCTCAAGTAAAATACGTTTAAAGTCTTGAGAATCCAGTATTACAGATGTACCAGATCCATTAGCAGCGGTATTTAACTCATGAATAATTTCACTAATACGTTGATTTGCATAATCTCGTGAATTAGCGACACCTTTTTTCTCATTTTCATTTAATTCCTTAAATTCATCGTAAAAATGCTGGTTATCAGCAAATACTACAAATGCTACACCTTTTGATTTATCATTTGCTAATTTCCAAATTTCCTGTGAAAATTTATTTACTTGTCGTAATACATCGGGCCCATCCGCTCGGACGGGAAGAGTTACAACAATCCCCATTTTAATAAAGTCTTTGCGCTCAATAGCATTTTCAAAGGCTATTCTTGCAAACTTTGCCTGATTCGCCTTAATTTCAGCCATTGGATATAGCTGCGCAACCTTTTGTAATTCTTGTCTGATTACTGGCTTGTTATGAAAAGCCGAAAATTCTTCAATGGCCTTAATGATTGTAGAAGTTCCAGTTCCTCCACCTAAACCTGCAAAAAATAAAACAAGTTCATCCGTAGGTCTTACACGTTCAGTAATAAATTCTTTTAGCTTTTCTTTTGCTTCCTCATTTGAATCAAGGACTTTTACTGCACGCTCAGGGTTCTTACCTAAACCACCTAATTTCAGTGAAACTTGATTACTTTTTGGTACATTTTTTAATTCAGCTAGATCTCCATCATTACTATTTAGTGCTAAGCAATTATATACTGCTGTGCCATCTGTATGTGTATATTCCGCAAATTTATCTACCATTCTAGTACCAGCTTGACCAAAACCGACCATCGTCATTTTAACTGCCACTTCATTCTTTAAGAAGTTTTTTGCCATTATTTTATCTCTCCTTATTTATCTTTTTTCTTTTCCCTAACTCAATCAGTACTTGTTGCCCTCTATAAGTTGAGATCAAAAATTTATATGGGTGCATGGTTTTTTCATAGATTAAAGACATTGATGATAACGTACTCACACTTATTTCCGCTGAACGTCTAGATATATTTGTACGTTCAACCTCTAATGAATAGGATTTTCCCTTTTTTTTCTTTACTCTCCTATCAATAACTACATTTTCCACTATTTCATTAATAGATATGCCCCTCATGTACTTCGTCTCTTGAAATTGTTTATTTACTATGTTTCCTATGTATAGAAATACACTATAGAGTATCTCATCTTGTTCAAGTATATCAGCAAACATGTTTACTACTTCATCTGCAAACTTGATTGTTTGATATTTTTCACTTAAAACTTCGTTCAAGTTGTCCCCCCCTTAAAACACTGGTTAATTATTCCTAGGAACATAGTACATCATTACACGTCGTATATCAAGTCATTATAAATAAAACTTATATAAAGGTCTTATATATAAGACTTATAAAAATAAAATTGGAATTAATTTATATATTATAAGGGTTTAGATGTACGACGTATATATAATGCGTATACATGTTATATCAATCTTAAATTTCATGTGATTTACATTTCAACAAAGATTATTAAAAAATCCAGATTAAAATTTTAAAAAACTGATTAAAAATCACCTATTTTTTTAACATGAAAATCCAAGAAAAACTTATACACCTTATATATAAGTTTTATATATAAGGTGTATAAGTTAATACTTTTATATCAATATTAAAACGAAAAATTACCTATCAAATTAACAAAAATATTTATATAAGACTCTTATATAAAACTTATATATAAACCGTAATTGTACAGCTTATATAATCCGGCTTTGATTTCTCAATTTTCTAACATCTTATATTAGTCGTGTGTATTTATATTACTAAAGAGATTTCAAAACATTCTTATAGCAATTCACACTAAGGTTTTCTTTATTACCTAGCTGTTTTAACAGGTTTTATCACTTATAAGACCGCTCATTGTTAATGTTATGTTAATGCACTGTTCTTCACTTAGTACTTGTTAGTTCACATTATTATATAAGTTATAAGAAAAATTATCCTCTGTTCCTCATTTGAATTCAATTCCTTGTCAATTTCATTCATTCCTTGAAAGCAAGTAGAAGAGATTGTTAATTTCATATGAACAGCATCAATCCCCTCAATATTCAACATATTAAAAAGAGAATACTAAGATAAATCAAATTTGACATTCTAAAAGTAGTAGGCTAACAACCACATCACTACTATGAAAAAGAAACATTTGTTCAAACTAGATTATTAAAAGTGAGATCTCATCTTATTAACATCAAAGTGATACTTACATTACAATATAAACTTTTGTAATGTAGTAGGAATGATGATAGCGATTATAACCTTACATAAAATTAACAATTGGTTAATTTTATCATTTCAGTTAGGATTACTCCTTCTCAACGAAGCAAAAGGGGAAGTAGTTCAAGTGACTAAAACCTATATGTTAAGTACCTGTAGACATATTTCTAACTTATTTTTGATTTGGTAGAAACAATTAATAATATTTGTCTAAGTGAATTTATGATTCTATACAATAAAAAACAACTAAAAGAAAAAGTTGGAATTTTAAATTGAGTCAATATCAGAATTTGGAAAGAGCGCTTCATCACATATAAAAAGTTGAATTTCGAGTTAAAGATAGAGAAAATTACTCTTTATTATCAATAAGTCTTTTTATAATTCTTGAATAATTTTAATCAATTAAAATGGTATTTTTACTATCTAATAAATGTTAGGACGTCATAACATTATTTTACAAATGGAATTTCATTATAACTATTGTTAGGTGTCTAGTAGTAGCTCGTCCTAACAAAACAAAGGATTTAATAGGGCCTTATAAATCAATAATTTATAAGAGATTTATAAGAGTAGTTATCATCTCAACTTCGATGTACAAAACGAGGTATCTCTAAAGATTAAAATCTCTTATTCATTTTTTCTTATTTTACAACTACCACATCAATGTAATAGTATATGAAAAATAATAAGTATTTAAGTTAAGTTCAATTCAATATAAGAGGTGTATGCATTGTCCGAAAAAGTGTATAAATATAGAAGATCAGGTACCAAAAAACATTTTCACTTAAAAGAAGCTGACATATTTGTCTTTACAGTTTTATATTACAAAAGAGCACTTACAACAAGACAAATCACTCAGTTATATAGTGCATTTGAGGGAAGAGAATGTTCAGAAGCTAGCATATTTACAAAGCTTGACCGTTACTCACAATATGGAGCTATGCTAACTAAAAAAATAGATAAAAAGGCTGACAGTATTACGAAACGTGCTTTATTTTCCTTAAAAGAAAAGACAATTGAATTCTTAATGCAAATAGGAAGAATTTCTAAAAAAAGTTCAAAAAGACGTTACTCAAGAGCAACTTCTTTTCACACAATGTGTTCACGTGAGGTCATGATCCGTACTCTTTTAGCGACTACAAATAAGACACAAACGAATGAAATATTATATAAATTAGATATTCGTTCTTTTTACCAGAAAAAAAATGTGAAAATTGAGGACAACCAATTGGCCTTGATTCCTGATGAACATATTTCATATCAAGATAAAAATATCCATATTGAGATGGATATGTGTAAAGAAACCAATTCTACCTTAGTTGAAAAAGTTGAGAAGTACATAGAATATACAAAAAAAACAAATGAAGATGTAACGGTTGTCTTTGTTATGTACGACAAATCAATGTTCCTTGCAGAAAATGCAGAACCGCCATACGTACGTATGAAAAATCTATTATTTTCTATGCGGAAGTATCATGAACTATTAATGAATATACCAAATCTAAATGTACACATTTGCTCATTGAAAGATGCTGGAGATGTTATTTCAGATATCATTCTAGGAACAGATGATAATCAAAACTTGGAACAAGATGTTCTTTTTCCTTTATCCCAACGTACAGTAGGAGATGTCAATTGGCGTTACACATTTGTCGAAAAAATTCAAACGTTTAAAGAATCAATAGATGGTGGCCTTCGACGAACATACAGGAGAGATAAAGATTCTATTCAAGATTTCTTTTTTATTTTTGGAAATGAAAATGATTACCGAATGATTGCAAGATTAGATGATGTCGTGTTTTCAAGAAGGGATGGAGATGAAGGCGTTCCACTTGTAGTTATCTATCCTAAACGTGAAAATCCTAGGGATATTCTACTGATGGATACTTACGATAATGTACTACTTCTATCCATTCAAAATACAAATATAGCAACCGATGAACAGATCATGGTACATACTGCAAATAACGTTAATCCGAAAAGACGTAAATTTGTAGAATTATATTAATCGTTTATTTTTTATATACTTTTATATAATTTTATTGATTTTTATTATTTAAGATGATAGAATAACGTTTGAACTAAACACTCAAAACTACAATCAAATCAGAACATATGAAATTAAGGCAAGCGACACACGCTGTTTTTACAGTGGGTGTCGCTTGCCTTTTTTTGTATGGAGAAAGGTGGAAGTGGAAAATGACAATGAACTTACAATTTGCAACAACTACTGGGGGAGTACTCTCAGCAAGAGAAGCATTTAAAACTCCAGAACTAGTCCTTAAACATATTACAGAAGGGGGAGCTAAATTTTGCGTTTCCCTACAAGATATCAAAATCCCAGGAAAGCCTAATTATTATTGGTACGATGTAATAATTGAAACTGCAACGAATAACAAACTAGAGATAAATATTGCAGTACTTTCTCAAGAAGAATATAACCAATTGTGTGAAGGAGATAGTATTGACTTATATTTAAAACAAACTGAAGATGCAGCGAAGTTCTTTCTAAAAAAATCAAAGGAACAATACAAACCAGAACTTCATAATCGTTTTACATTACACCATAAAGCTCAACTATGTCTTTAAAAAGTAGGTGAACCTTTATGGAGACATCTAAGCAAAGATTACCATTATACACTACAATCACCTTAATTAGCGGATTTATCCTTTCATTTGGATTTGGTGTAGCAAACTACATACAGTTACTCTACTATGCATTTGAACCACCGTCTTATCCTATAGAAATTACATATGTACCACTATTTTTAATGTTTTTCTCTTTGCTACTAGGAGAATTTAGTTTTAGGTTCTACAGCCGTATCCCAGCTTTACAATTTCAAAATGGCAAGTTATTAATTTTAATTGCTTCTCATATTGCAGTAGATATTCAGTTTTTATGGTTTGCAACTGCTCCTATCCATGCGAAAGTTATTCCTTATCTTATGAATAAAGCAAAACATGTTAATTTTGGTGAATATCAAGCAATAGGGGATGTATTAACAGGAAATTTCCATACACTCACCATGATATTTGTATTCTTACCGACCGTATTTATGATTTTGTTTACTCTTTGGTATAGTGGCCATATTATCCGTTACAGAGAAGAAATCTTAAAGTGGGTACAAAAATACGAATATAAAAATCATAAGTTGCAAAAGTGGTTTAATAGCCAAGAGGAACAAATATATCCTGATGTTGAGATAGGTCCTCATATTAAGCACAAAGAAATGATTCGAATCAAGGGGAAAGATAGAACCCTAAATGGAATTATTATTGGTCCTATTGGTTCTGGTAAGACATCTAGTTTAATTATTCCAATGATTAATCAAGATTTACACTGGATGGTACGTTTTATAAATAAGTTTGAAAATACGTATAAAAAGAATAATTACGATACAGAAGAAGTAAAAGGAACATTTTTAAATGGGATAACTGTTATTGAACCGAGTAATGATTTATGTCAAAAGGTATTTAAGTTAGTACAAGCACACAAGATTCCTGAAAGTTCGATTTATTATATTGATCCCACAAACCCTGATACCAAAAACATTAATATTTTACGTGGACCAGTTGATAAAGTAGCCGAGGTTTTTGCAATGGTTATCCAGGGTTTGTCGGAATCTAATAATGCATTCTTTGAACAAGCACAACGGAACCACCTTAAGCAACATATTTATTTATTAAAACTACATAACCCACAAAAAGATGTGACCTTTGATGACTTAATAGATATGTACGACGATGTAGAACGTGTACACCGTATGCACAAACTATTAAAAGTACAGGTAGAAAAATTATATGATTTTGTTCAAAGTGGTGTTGCTTCACGTGACCAAAAAAACGAATATAAGATTATAAAAGGTATCGATGAATGGTTCGATAATACCATTCGTGAAAAAACGGGTTTCCAAGGGGAACCGGCCATTTATAAATCAGGAAAATATCGTGGAAAACCAATGCATTATGACCGGGAAGAAGAATATGTAAAAGGTTTGCGTAACATCTTAAAAGATTTAGCCTCAAATGTTTTAATACGACGTGTTTTATTTGGAAAATCAGATTTTGATTTTGATGTTCACCTAGAGCAAGGTGGTATTTTACTAGTAAATACAGCCAAAGGAGAACTTGCAGATCTTTCTAATGTACTAGGAAAATTCGTATTACTAAGTATGCAAAATGCTGTATTCCGAAGAGAACCAAATATTTCACCATACCATCATATTATTGTGGATGAATTCCCTGATTATGTTGTGCGCCCGTTCAAAGAGTTCCCTGCACAATCTCGTAAATATAAAGTCATTCTGACAATTGCAAGTCAAACACTATCTCAATTAGCTTTGGATTTCACAGAGCAGTATATGTTTACTTTACTAGGTTCGTTCCGTAACAAGATGATATTTGGTGATGTAACACCTTATGATGCGAAAATTTTCTCTGACATGTTTGGTGAAACAGAGGAATTTAAAGAATCTGAATCTGAACAAGGGATTTCTCCTATGCAAGAGAATCCCGTTAGTCGCTTAGGTTCGACATATCAAAAATTAAAAGAAGTCGTTATGTCACCAGGAGATATCATGGCACAAGGTGCCTTCATTTGTGCTGCGCGTATTGTACAAGACAATCATGTACAACCTGTACAACAAATTACTAGTAACTTTGTACCCAAAGAGGAATTTGCTCAAGCAATCATTCAAGTAGAGATTAAGTCTGGACAATATTGGGAAAACGAACGTCTTCGACTCATTGAAGAATCTATCACAAAATCAAATCCTATGAAACATGTAGATGCAAATAATATAAAACAGATAGAATCATTTCCACCTAGGCATGGTGATAAAATAGGACAAAATAATTCCATAGAAACAAACAATAAGAACCAACATATTGTAGAGTTGGAGAATTATAAAGAACACAAGTCCGAATATGAAACAAACACCGTAGAAAATGTAACTTTTTCTGATTATTCTACGGCTGTCAGTCAACAGGTACATGTTATTGAAGAAACTGAAAATAAGTTGTATGAAGAAATTAAGGCATTTGTGATCGAATCACAACAAATCTCACCATCTCTTTTGCAAAGAAAATTCAGAATCAGCCATATAAAGGCTGTACAATTTATTGAGAAGTTAGAACACAATCAGGTTGTGAGCACTTACACTGGGAATGGCCCTCGTAAAGTTTTAATTTCAAACAATAATAGTACGTCGATATTATCAAAGGATTCTCAAATCAATACTACTCCTTCATCTAATACAGATTTAGATAATACGACTTCACGAGAAAATAGCATTCCAAACGAAGAAACAGAAGCACAGCAAGAGGAAACAGGCTTCTTTAAAGACATCCTATATGATGATGTAGTGGCCTTTGTTAAGGAATCAGGGAATGCTTCTATACATGCACTACAGAACGCATTTAAAATCGATTATACACGTGCTTCAAGATTACAAGATGCCTTACAACGGAATGGCGAGCTGCCGGGTATAACAAAGGAGACACATATGGAAATTGTAAGTCCTAAAAAAAATATGGAGCTAGCAGAACGGAAGAAAGAGGTATCTAATACTATGTTGGAACCAAAAAGGGATATAGATTACCCAATTCATTTAGGATTTCCTGTTGAGACTGATCCATTGCAAAAAAAGCTTCTAACAGAGGGACTTATAACTACAGTATTAGAGGAAGCAAAAACAGATATGAAAACTAATTTGAAACCAGCTACAAAAACAGTTAATCCCACTAAAGAAAATAAACTTGATGAAGAGGTTGCAAAAGTTTACGAATCTATTAGCATTACTGTTCATCAAAACTTAGAAAAGAATTTGGTAGAGAACACTAGAAATAATGAAGAGCAGCATGAAGATAAACATATGAACTATAAAGAACGCCAAAAAGGCTTAAAGGCCAAACAAAAGAATACGTATAACAATACGAATTCACTACTTAATAAAAACCAGCAACAAAAGAAAAATACATCTAATGTAATGAGTAAGGAATTAGATGATTTTTTTGATTAATACCTATAGAAACCTAAAATAACTTTTTATTCAAGATTATATTTTTAGGGAAAAGCTAGCTTAAATTAGGAGGAAAGGTTAGATATAGTATTTTAACTTTTCCCTTTTCAAAAAATAATACTTGCACACATTACATAAAAACGTTATATTTTAATTAATAATTATACAAATAAAAAATGACTTACGTGAAGGACACACCTTACGTACCATTCCAACGGTACAGGTGTGTCCTTTTTTACGTTCTAGGAGGAAAATATAATGGTTGAAGATAAAGTAAATACTCATATTACAAAAGAACTAGGGATGGCATTTGAACCGGATAGCACGCTAGAGGAAATCTTTATAGAATCAACTTTCAATCAATTTGAAAGAATACGTGAACATGAATTAGAAGAATTAGCTCGTATGAAACGTGAACGTACTGTAGGGAAAGGCTTAATTACCGTAGTATCTGAAAAATTATTCCCAACTAAAAACGGGACATCTGAGCGAATACAAGTGCTCACAATGCAAATTGGTACTCATACGACAGCATATTGTCCAATTACAGAGGCAGGTATAACTATTCCTAAAAATCCTCAATGGCTGATAGGTAGAACAAAACCTGTTATTATTGAGCATTTCCAAAAAACTGAGGAAGGGAACTTTGCTGTTGTATCTATCACTGCAGGAGAACTTGCACTGCAAAGAAAATTATATGAAGAAATAGTAGAGCAAGAGGGGAATAAAGTATACACAGGAACAGTTTCTGGACATATTCCATCTGCACAAACTATTCTGGTTGAAGTTCATGGTGTAACAGTAGGAGTAAGATACTCGCAATGGTCTCATTCATTCGTCCGCTCGACGGATATTATTATTGGTGATGTTGTAGAGCTTATCATTGATAAAGTAGTGGAAAAGAATGGGCGATATGAGTTTAGAGGAAATAAAAAGAAACTAGAAACAGATCCAATGGAAAAACTATTAGAATTAAACAAACGACGTGACCGATTTGTAGGTAAAATTGTAGGGATAGATGCTATTGCTGGAATTTTCGTAGAGGTTGCACCAGGTATTCAGTTTAAAGGACTAAAAGGTCGTAATCTGGCAAATCCAACCATGGATGACGCAATAAACCAAACAATTGTTACATGTGAGCTGCTTAATATTGATGCTAAAAATAGAAGAGGAACAGTACGTATCCTAAATTATCCGCAAGGCCAAAGTAAAAAATCTAATTCGTCAATTTACCAATTTTAATGGATGATTATGCATACAATAGAGAAACAAATGTCTACTTATATCCCTTCTATTCCTCATTTATCAAGTGAGGATGCACAAGGACTTCAAATATATCGAATACATGATTTGGATAAAACCTATGTATTCCACTCTTATGACGAATTAGTTAAGTTTAAGCAACTTTTAACAGAGGAACAATATGCTATACTCAATTTTATTGGTGTTCATACATCCGTTCGGTTTAATCATTTATTATATCTATTTAAGAATAAATTTTCGCGGAAGAAAATTAATAATGCACTTCAAGGATTACTTTACTATCAATTTATCGAAAAATGGCAAGTAGAAATTTTTGATATGGAAATCTTTGAAGAAACATATACCTTATCCAACAATGGATTTAAACTACTAAAATACTGGCAAGGAAATATGTTCTTCTTTGCCCCAGAGCGTCTTGACAATCATGGTAAATATATTCACCTGCGTTATTGGCATGATATAGACCTACTTTGCCATTTACGCTATGCTCCTTCATTTCTAGGGCATATTATGCATCCATCTATTAGTAAAGGGGTTTTTACCCCTTCTTTAAGTTTTATAGTAAATGGAGGAAAAGAACGTAAATTTAATTTTGTTGTATACTCCACCTTATTATCTGATCAAAAAGATCGATTAAAACGAATAATTGCTAGATGGAAGACTTTTGTAGAGTCAGGAAAAGATGTTATTATGCAGGACTTAGGGAATAACCCTACAATCTTAGTTATTTATGTTTCTACTAAAAAACAAGCAAAGCAAATTAATAATGAACTATTACTTGATTTAATTCCTGGTAAAGTATTGTTATGCATAGGGGAATCTTTACATTTTCAAGGATTACAACACGCTTTTTATCAACCCCTTGCAGAAGGGGAGATCAAACAATTAGATACAAAGCTATTTATAGAAAACTAAGCCACCATACAAGCTTTCGCTTTAAAGGTGGCTTGTTTATTTTATAATTAGCTTGGAGGATTCAAAAAAACTTAACAAAATTAATAATCCTATATCTACCTCTATACAAAGCACGGATTTTGCGAAATAATATTCTTTGACACCTGTTAATAAAATAACATTATATACAAATATAGTTATTTCATTGGAGGAATATAAAAGAAAGGAGTACTATATTGCTACGTATACAAAGAGGGTACATGTACGATCCTGATGATAATGAGGTAATAGTAAATGAAATTTTCTATGATGGTACATCAGAAAAAAAGTTAGGCAGTAAAATGGGTGTATTTGATGCAGTTAAAGTACCTGTTGCTATTTTTCAAAAGGTCCAGGAAAACGAAAGTATGACCTATATGGAAAGTGTTGAAGTAGAAGAAAAAAATATTAAGGAAATACTTTGTTATTTAGTTCAAAATCAAAAGCCAGAAAAGCTATATTTTGAAATACAGTACATGAAGTAACTCCAGGGACTGAATATAAGAGGGGATTTATAGCAGGGGATTCAGTGGCATTATTATACAATACATGTGGGATCTGCATATAAACTTCCTTCTTATCCCTGTTCTATTGAAAACAATTGAATATAATATAAAAATGGTTTAATATAAATCTATATTTATTGTTTAATTGATTCCGTCTATTCCCACACCCTATGTGTTGTGGTTGAGTTTTAGAAACAAGTTGTATTCTTGTTTCAATTATGAAAGGGCTTCTTTGAGCCGATTAGTGTATATATAGCTTATTTTGCTATGCACATTTTAATCGACTTGAAGAAGTCCTTTTTGTGTTGTCTTCGAGTTAGGAATCACTTATACATAAACCTTCAGGACTAAAAGTATGCTAAATGAGAAAACACATATTTTGTGCTTTTTGTTTAATTTAGAGGAGAGATTATATGAATTTTTACAGAGTATAGCATAAAAAAATATGGATTAAACGCACATATTTCGTGCCTTTTATTTAAAAAAGAGGATATTTATGATGAAATATGAACATGCAATTACTTTAGATAAGTCAACATTATCAATAGGGGAAATGATTTAAAACTTTCAAAAGAAAAAAATTAATTACCACGTTAAAAGTTATGAACTTACTATCTTTGAACTACTCACCACTTAACGTCCTAACGGACTATTTGAAGTGGGAGATTCCTGCGAACACCGATGCATCCACGAGTTATCTTAGCAGGCTCTACCCGCAGTCCCTACGGTGAGAACATAAGTATCTTGTACGCTGACCCACCACACTACCTACTTTAGCTTGGTTTTCGCAATTTTGAGAAGCGTGGGGCGATAGAACGTTGAAGATTTTACGGTTGCAACGTTTTTCTGCAACCAACCTCATATCTTCAGTTTTCGAAGAGCAATCTGTACAAGTAAATGATAGCAAATATGTTGGCTTATGCCAACCGACATTCATCTCCCACCTAAAATTGATGTTTCACACCTTCACATTTTTGAGGAAGGAGTCTTCTGTCGGAAAACGATAAAATCAAACCTTTATCGCTCCTTTATACTGTTGGAAATTCCAACAGTTTACGATGAAGTAAGATAATAAGTATTAATTCATAATGGCATTCGAAAGAGAAGAATAAGGGAATTTAAATATGTAAAGTACTTGTTGCAATGCTAAAAGCACAAGAAATTAGAATATGAAACTTGAGAGGAGTTATATAATATGATTACAGTTAATCGAGGATACATATATGATCCAGATGATAATGAAGTCTTAATTACCGAAATTTATTATGAAGCTGCTACAGATACTAAACTAGGAAGTAAAATGAATAACTTATCTTACTCAGACATTCCTAATGAGATTAAAGAAAAAATAGAAGCAACTGCTTCATTATCCTATGTGGAAAGCATTGAGATGTCTCAGCCATTAGCTGTCGTATATCAAAATGAAATTAACATGTATGGAAAACCAGAAAAATTATACTTTGAGTATACAAACATTTAAAAAGAAAAAAGACATTGAACAGTTTGTTTCAATGTCTTTTTTCTTTTTAAACTATAGAGGAACAAATGTTTAAGGTTTTGTTTGGCATTCTATAGTATTTTAGGTGTGTTATACTTATATTTATAAATTATAATATTTCGTATAATTCTAGGTTTGTTTGCTACTATTCGATATATATAACTGGAGGAAGAATTATGGTTTTTTTTTAAAAGATAGTATGTGGTGTTTGTGATAAAAAGGTTGGTTTAAATCGTTATAAAATACTAAAATCTGATGCATGGCTATGCCCAGATTGCTTTCATAAAGCAGGTGGCTTGGGTGTTGTAAGTGTAAGTACGGACACTATCGAAGAATTGAAAGCTACAATCGATGCAAAGATAGCAAAACTTGCTGAGGATCCATTGTCATGCGCTGAAGGAATGTATCAATTCTGTATAGATAATAAATTCGGTTCTGGCTTTAATGAAAAGTGGGGTGTAAAACACTTCAAGGACTAGAAGATAACTTGATGAATGGCGAAAAAATTCATATGACTTATATCGGAATGCATGATTATCAATCTACAACAAAGCATGATGGTAATTATGCCTACGCCATAACTAATAAACGCATTATGTTCGGACAAAAAACAATGGCTGGTGAAAAATTCAAAGCAGTAGATCATGAAAAGATAAATGATATATCTTTTGAAACAGGGATGTTGTTCGGCTTTCTAACAATTGATACTCCGCAAGAAAAGATCAAAGTTGCGTTAGATAAAGATTCAGCAAAATCCATTAATAATCATATTCATCAAGTTCTAGATACTTTAAAAAATAAACCTAATGAAACTCAACCACAAGCAGTATCTGCTCCAATATCAACAGCAGACGAATTAAAGAAATTCAAAGAGCTGTGCGATATGGGTGTTATTACAGAAGATGAGTTTAACGCCAAAAAGAAGCAGTTGCTTGGTATATAAATACAAGATAAACAAGACAAGTATATAAGAGAGAAAAAGACATTGGACGTATTTGTCCAATGTCTTTTTTATTACACTGCAGAGGAGCATGTATAATGAATATTGTAAATGAAATAGAAATTGTACCCTATACAAATTATTGGCTAACCTATAGTTTCTTTTTAGGTGACAGTTTATTAAATTATTAGCGATAAAGGCCAATGATTTAAAATCGAGACATACTTTTTCTTATAATCTGACTAATAATTTTTGTTACCTAGGGCAAGGATATCAAGGTGTTGAGGAGGTACTAAGAAATGTACGAATTTGCCCAAAGTCATCATAAATATTGCGTGGAATAGGCCACATGTGCGTGACAGGATAGTTCTTTGAGCTACAATCAGGTGATACAATATCCCGCCATTTAGTAAGGAACTCCTCCATCTTTAGTTAAATAAAGAATCAAAAAACCAGATTCCACACTGCGTCCCCTAAGACGGTCCTGTTGTTATTTAGGATGTATGAAAAACTAACTTGATTACTCTTATCAGAATTGAGCATAACTGTACACGTAACGTTAGATATAGACATACAAACATCACTTTTATCTCCAGTATTACTGTTGAATACAATCCAACCTGGGTCAAAGTATGTTTTAGTTAAGCGTTTATTATCCGCCTCAGCAACTTTTAAGGCTGTTTCTTTTGGTTCGAATCCCATAAAATATCCCCTCTTACTCAATTATATATTCATTGTACGAATGTATTTTTGTCCTAGTAAATTGGATTTAACTATTTTTAAATATTAGGCAGTATTACTACTTTACTTAAATCTAAAATACATACATTGTCATGAACGAATTATTATTTTGAAGGAGATGAGATATTAATGCATATAGTTCCATGTTGTCATCTACAGCTATATACATCATTTACACCAAATCCTATGCAGTATATTCCATATGGGTCATGGGATACTTTTGTACAGCTCAACCCACAACCACTACCTCCTAGTACCTTTGTAGAACTCAATCCACAGCCACTACCTCCAAGGTATTATTATTAAAAATAAAAGCTTTCTAAAAAACTTAAATTACAGAGTACATCTAAAGACCACTGGAAAGGTGGTCTTTAGATGTATTTACAAGCAGAACATTGCTTCATATACAACTACAGAGGAACAAACCACTCTATTACACGTAACCCGACATTTAACTTTCACTTACCTTTGCACCATTACCTCAATTTCATTTTTTGTCCCTGGTTTTCTTTTTCTTGCTAAGGGGTATTTTTTAAACTTTTCAAATTGTAAGAGTGAATAAATGTAAGAGATGCTCTTAATTATAAAAAAATATTTTAATTGTTTCCCGTTAATTATCTAAAAATGTCGAAAATTTTATTTTGATTTACATATATAAAATAGCGATAATAATTAAGTATTCCCAAAAACAATAAAACACTTTATAAGGATAATCTATATGTTCCTACTTTTAGGGAACTAGATTAGCAATCACGCAGCATATAATACTATACGCTATGTGATTTGATGTGAGATGAATTTTTTAGTAGCCGTCTAGTAATCTTATATAAGTTATGTTTTGTTTTTAAATTACAAATACAAGGGGAGAAAAGTCAGAATGCAAAAGAAAGTCGCATTAACATTAGCATTAGCAAGTTGCATTTCTTTAGGACAAGCTATACCAACTTCAAAAGTTTTCGCTGAAGAAAATCAATCTGTAATTCAAAATGACAAAGAAGTTCAAAAAGAATTACAAAAGAGTTGGGACGGTAATACAACGAATCCAGATAAAGAAAAAGAAATTAAATTACAACCTGGAGAAACTGCTCCAATTCCACATTGGGTAAAAGAAGTAGAAAAACAAGATAAATCATTTAAAAAATTTGGCTTAGCTGCAACAGCAACTGAGACATCTTTTGTAAATCAACTTGCTTATATGTCTAAAAGAGCATATGATACGCCTTCAAAAGATAGTTTTATCGAAGGTGGATGGCAAGTATATGACACTTATTCAGCATCCAATTCATTAGACGTAGTTGTATATAGAAAAAAATATATTGAAGACTATGATAGAGGATTTTATGGGTATACCTTTGCATTCAGAGGCTCTCAAGAAACGTTGGACTTTGTAATTGATGTTGCACAAGTAGCTGGGAATGTTGGAGGATTACAAGCTCAATCAGCTGTAGATTATGTAAAAAAGATAATTGATAAAGATCGGTCAAAAATGCATCATGTTTATTTTACAGGACATTCACTAGGTGGATATTTAGCACAATGGGTACAAAGTGAAATGATTGACGGAACGATAATTAGTGGTCCATCTTATACTATGACATTCAATGCTCCGGGTATTTCTACAGGTATCAATTTCCTTGATCCGTCCTATACAGCCAAAGCTTATAAAAAAATTGCTAAAGATAAAGTAAGCGCATATGATGGTTTTATCGATAATTATCGTATTGAAAATGATAAAGTCAGTCTTTGGGGAGATACTTTAGGAAAACTTTATACTTATTCTGCTAAAGGTTCTGGCAATCCATTATACTATCATGGTATAAACCGTTTTCTAGAACTTGGTTTGTAATAATAATTGAAGAAAGGCACTCGTGAGAGGGCTTTTTCTTTATATTTAAACTATATATTTTCAAATAACTATAAATAAAAAAATTCAAGTATAATCATAAATTCTATACTCTAAGGTGATACAGAATTTCATGCAAACTAAGAGGACAATTTAAAATGCCAAAAGCTTTAATCTAATTTAGACAGGAGTAATATTATGGAAATGATTAGATTCTATGGGTTCTTACTTCTTATAATAGCTATTACAATATTCCTATTCAAAATGGCGACATCACCGAAGATTAAAAGTAAGAATCTGTCATTTATTATGATTAGTTTGGGATTAAATGTGTTTATAAGTCCATTATCTCTTTTTATAGGTTTAATGGCGACAGATTCTCCAACGAACGATATATTTGATTTCTGGAAAGGATTTTGGCTTATCCAGATAATCCCGTTCCTGATGTTACTTGCAGGAATTATTAAGTGGATTATCTACAAAAGAACAAAATGAATAGATAGAGTGCTAGGAGCATCTCTGTTTTCAAATAAATTAAAGGTTACTCTTCAATTTATTACGCTAAACAATTATATTTTAACCCCGTCCTAAATTTAGAACGGGGTTATGCTTGTTTTAGCTTTTAAAATTTCCGTAGTCTTTTTACAGTTGGATAGATTAAAACACCTTTGGTTATATTGTTTTAAACGTGCTGCAAATATCGGAAATATATTTTTAGGGATATCTTGGTTTTGAACCCCATTCTACTTACCAATTCATCTTCATTTAATTCTTGCTTAATAACACTGTGAATAAATCTGTACCTCATTTGCTGTGCAGAAACACGTCTATTGAACTCTGCCCGTTTCACCTCAAGCCGTATCATCTTTTGTATAACAACCTCAGACAAAGCCTTAGGCGCATCATTTTCGTAAACCCATCGATAAGTACCTCCATTAAAATCAAATGCCACAAATAGGGGATTATTTGTGTGTTGTCGAGGTCTTACGGGTTCAGGCCTAGTCGAATAATATTTGTAAAACTGCTGTGTATCTTCAGCTGTTAAGAAGACAGATCTAATAGCTCCATTTTCACCTGGAACAATTACAGTGTTCCTAGCAAGCTGTATATGGCTCATATTAGGCGATACAAGCTCTTGTAAGGACAACCTATAGTTTACTACTAAATCTATTATAAAAGCGTTTCTATCCATAATAAGAGGGCGATATTTAACTTGTCTTTCTGTTAATCCTTTTGTTGAAAGTATAGTTTGTTTTAATAGTTTTTTTCTGCTTCGATCATAAAATCCTTATCACTTAGTGATTGATCAGGAATTAAGGAGAGGTGAAAATCATATACTGAAGTATAGACATGTTCAATTTATTTAAGAACTGCCATATTCTGTGCCTTGTTTTCTAGCTCATAGAAATACTCCTAATAATTTTCTTTAGGTAGTTCACTTTATGATTTGATATGTAGGAGATTCTCATTTGCTCTTAGTCACTTATAAAAACCTGTAATATCGTAATTATAACGTTCAATCATAGATTGTTTACCTCCATTTTCTGCTAAATAAGCAGAAAATGCTTCTAATGCTATTTCTAAACTAATACCCTTGTTCATTATAATCATCTAAATTCTTATCATATATTATAACAAAAAATAAGTGAAAGACCTGCTACCGCCCTTTGCTACGCTCGGTTGCTGGCATATCAAAAAGGAAAACGGACAAACAACCCTTTTCCTTTTTGATATGTTGTTTTTTATTTTCAATGACAAAAAGACAAATCTCGTCCTAATAAGGATTCGTAGATTTGTCCTTTTACATGGGAGTAATGATATGTTTAATTACCATTATTATAACGGGTTTTACAAATATTTTCAATTAGGTCTGACATCTTATTAACAATCATATTAGTAATAATAAAATCTATTATAAATATATATCTTATATATTAAAAAGAAATAAAGATAAAACTTTTATAGGCTATCAAAAATGAGGGAAAGACTTACTCTCACAAGGGGAAATTGGATATTAGAACGTAAAAAATCATAAATAGTAGAAAATGTATCCCTAGATTTAATAATTATTAGACTTTCAATTCTACAAAAAAGCAGAAAGAAAATTATATGTTTCTACATGAAATCGGAAAAAAATTGATACAAATCATATTATATTTATTCAACCTTTAAAATAGAGCATGTTTTCTTTATTTTGGTAAATAGAGCAGTATCTAGGTTCAGATTATCCACATTTTGTTCAGAGAATGTAGCTATTTCCTAACATTACTCAGTATTTACACATAACTCACATTATTATTGATGATTTTTATTAGATGAATTCAATAACACTAGTACTCCCAACAATATTAGTAAAATAGTATTCACATTTGATCATATTTGTCCTCATATCCACTATTTTTATTAATATCCTTCTGATTTTTTATAGATATAAAATTGGATATTTTACTACACGTAAAGAATACTTAATGTGTAGTGTGGAGATTCTACTATAGGTAGAATAGGATTTATATAGAAATGCATAAAAAAAGACTCCATTTTACATGAAGTCCTTCTAGTTTTGTATTTATAAATAGATTAGTAAAAAAAGGGCGGAATAAACCAAAAACGAATAGCCCTCCACTTTCGATTTTTTCAAAAATAGAGAGCTTGTTGCTATTATTTTATTTCCATTGCGGTTAGCACCTGATCTGGAGCTGTTATTGTTACACCGGCACGTACTAAACATTCGAAGGTACGCATAAATTCTAGTAAATTAAACTGCTTTGGTAGCTCAATCACACGAAGTTTTTCTTGTGGCAGCTTATCAATTGCCTCGATAAACCATTCACGTACATCACTTGGAATCGTGCGTTCTTTATGGCCACGAACTTTTAGTTTTTCACGCATTTCAATTTCTAAAGCGATATATGCATGAAGATTAACGCCCTGATCATATGCATATTTTCTAAATAATGTTTCTTCCTGGTACTTTAAATAATTAAGGTGATAAGATTCTTCCGTCACTGGTACCGCAAACTTCTGCTTCAGTAGTGCATGTACATTTCTAAACATCTTCTTAATGTTATGAAGAGAGTACATAGAATAATGTAGACCAAAATTAAAGACAGCTTGCTCACGGTCACTATTTCTCTCTTTTGGTATGTGCTGCGCAATAAGAGGGTAGATACCTTCTTTCGCAGCTGTATCGAGAATTTGATATTGAGATGTTTGATGCAATAGTTTCTTCAATGTATATACAATTTTCGTTGGATATCCTTCTTTTCGATCAACCATGTCACGTAGTCCGCGAATTACACTGCGAATTTGACGATGACAAGTATGCTTTAAGACCTGAATGAACTTATTCATGTCTGCAGACAGTTCACCGATATTCATTTCTTGTAGAAGTGATTCAATGAATTTCGCTTTACGAGCATAGGTAGCTCTTGGTGTAAACGGATCCCTGTGTTGTTCTTCTCCAGATTCTTTCGTACATAAGAAGTCTGAATGGATAGATAGATATAGTGTTGTATATCGCTTGGTATGCTTTACACCTTTTTGCATTTTGCAAATTTTGAATAGGGGACTACCCGTACATGGTAATGTAATTGTTAATTCATCGATAACCGCACGAATTTGATGCGGATATTTTTTATGTAAGAAACGATACATCCCGCCGAAGTGGGTTTTATTGCCTCTTTCGTCATGCTTATCTAATGAACGCTTTAACGTTGTTTCTGTATGTTGTTGCATTGCGATATCTAAGAATAGCTTCTTAGCCGCTACAGATAGCTTAAAGAAAGCCTTTGTAAATACAACAGGACTAATATATACGTATGGATTTGCTTTTTCTGTTTCCTCATTCAGAAAATGAGTGAGTTTAATTGTGTTACGACCATCAATTCCATTTTCAATGGAGATAATGTTATGTAAGCTTAACTTTTTCAAAGCAATATAGAATTGAGAGTGTTGGATATAAGCAAATTCTTCTTTATATAGCTTGTAATCTTCCCACATCATATGTATGGTTACATTTGGAATGACACCATTAGTAAAGCATTTCTTATGTAGATATAAAAATACTTCGAGATCAGCATTCGTAATGCCGTATAATTTGTGCTTTCTTCCAGTTTTTTCTGCAAGTGCAGACATTGCGCGACGTGAAAAAGATGGTTTGGCTTTTTCGACAAATCCGTCAACATCAGCAATGCGATCTTCATATGTCATGTGCTGCAGAATATCTTCTAAATAAGTATCTTTATAACTGTAGTACTTCTCTTCAAATGCTTCCACAAGCTTTTGCCAAGATTTGATTGTTACTAAAACTGCGTTTGTTGTTTTCCCATTTAAGCTACGTTGATTACGTATCACAAATGATTTCCCCATCTTTTTCACCTCCGTTCTACAAATTCAGAAATATATGCCAAAATACTATAAAATATACCAATTATGATTATAGCAAATCGAAAAAAGTAAAAATGCCCCCTTTAAGAAGAAATATGAAAAGATGAAAGGTGCCTTGAAGCTTAGAGCCCCAAGGCATTCCATAAATATGCTAAAAAAATAAAGGACATGATATCGCTGTGAATTTTCATCTTTCTAGAAAGTGAAGAAACAGGAATGAAAACCTTTGTTATACTTGATTTAATAATGATTATAATAAATTTATATTATAGAAAAAGGGACATGATACCGCTGTGAATTTTCATCTTTTTATGTATAGTGAATTTATAGAAATAACTTTGAAATGTTGATTTAATAGGGATTATATTAAAAATAGAGTTTTTAAAAGGGACACAATGCAGCTGTTTTGCATTTCATGTTTTTTTAAAAAAAGGACATGATATCGCTATAAGTTTTCATGTAGGGGAATAGAACTATTAGAATGAAAAAAGTAATAAAAACATTGATATATATGTGTTTGTAAGCATTTCAAGATAAATCTGAAAGGGACATGATATCGCTATAAGTTTTCATGTTTAATATTAAAAGGATAGAGAAAATCCTTTTATATCAAGGATGAAGAGTTTTATGAAATAATTTTTTTCATTTATTATTTTCAATAAAAATATGGATACATTTTTCATCTTTATGTCGAAAGGGACATGATACCGCTATAGATTTTCATATTGATATAAACATAACCGTATTTAACAGGGCTAATGTTATTAAAAAATAGACTTGACATGAGTAATGTTTTACAAATTGTTGTTGTTTTATATAATAAATAAAAGAAGAAACTTCAATACTACGTGATGAAAAGTCATGAATAGTGAAAATATAAGAGGGAAAATTCCGATATTTTATCATGTTTTTATATAAGGGAATACATATAGCTATATTATTTCAACTTGAAATACAAAGAGTTTAAAATTTAATGAAGAAGGAGGGGAACATATGGATAATGTTCTACAATTGTTTCGTGATGCATTATTAATATCGGAACCACTTTATAAAGATGATGAAGCATTATGGGATAAATGGAATGCTTATTATAAGGATGTGAAAGAAGATAACAGCAAGATAGTGACTTCTTCATATCTTTCTCCTTCCTTTTCAATGCTAGTACAATGGCTTGAAAAGCAGCAAAAAAGAGGAATTTCTTCATTACAAATATTCACAGAAATAGATCAATATAAAGAGGAAATACAAGAAGCAATAGATTTATTTATTCATCAGGAATTTTTAAAACCTATAAAGAGTACTAATGAAATGGAATCTATTCTGTTAGAAAATGATAATCAGGTAAAAACAAATGATTATTATGAGGTTAATAACTCTGCTGTTTATTATAAATTAAGAGATGGAATTGCGAAAAATCAATTTGATGAGGATGAAGAAACGAAAATAAAGTCATACCCAATTGAAACAAAGGATAGTAATGGGCTAGCTCAACTTTCTTCACATAAAGATGAGGATTTAAGGTTAACAAACATAGAGGAAGCAGCTCGGTGGAATACACTTGTGGATGGTGTTATGAGTAATATGGATGACTTAACAGCAGATTGTCTTGATTCTATCACTATTCAATGGTTGAATGAAGCCAAATCACCAGATGAGTTCATAGATTTTTCATATGAACAAGTTTTAGAAATGTGTAGTATTCCTAAGGCAAAAGCTAATGGTGTTGAATATTATCGAGCTGAAGATAAGATTAAAGTTGCTAAAAGAATTGCTGCTTTAGCAAGTATTTTTATATACCTTAATGATGAAAATGAGGTTGTAGTCTTAAATGATCGCGCAGAGCCCGGTAAACATTACGAAGTCAAGCGTGAGATCATAAAGAGACTATTTGTACTAGATTCAGTAGTTCTTTGGAGAGATAAAAATACAAATGAATACATGGGAATAGAGTCATGCCGAATTAAACCAGGTAGTTTCTTGTCAAGCTACTTATACGGTTCAAGTAGTACAACTTCATTACTTTCCAAAAAGGCACTCGAATACAATAGTTATCGACATAAATACCATAAAAGATTAATTCGATATTTGACATGGCAGTGGAGAATTCGACAAATGTTTTCTAGTTTAAGCAGGCCTTATTCTATAGGTGGGGATAAAGGTCTATTAGCAGTAATGGATATTAAACAGAATCAAAAACCTAATAGAATTAGAGACCAATTAGAGAATGTCTTAATGGATCTAGAACGTGAAAAGGTTATTTCTCATTGGGAGTATGAAAATGGCTTAGATGAAGAGCAATTAACAAAGAAGAATTGGTTTAAAAATTATTACTCGCAGTTAGGTATTAGGATAGTACCACCTAAAGAGCTAATGAATTCAATGGAGAGTTTGGCCAAAAAGAAAAATACTAATGTAATACAAGCGGAAACAACTGTCGCCAAGAAAGAAAGTAAGCCTATAAGTGTAGATGAAAGTGAATATTTGATCCGTGAAAAGATTGTATTTTTGCATACGAAGAAGAGTATTACAATGAGAGAGCTTTCAGAAGAGATAGGCATATCCCAACCTACTCTTTCAAGATTCTACAACCAAAAGACTAAGCGTCTTTCAGGTGTTGCTAAGGAGAAGCTGAATCGGTGGTATAAAAGACAGGTTATTATTGATAAGATGTAATAAATAGGCTGTATAAAAGTAAGTATACCTTCACTTTTATACAGCCTATTTAATTTTTCATTTCTAGTTAAATTTTAAAAATAACAACCTTTTTAAAACTGGGAGAGTAAAAACTCTTAAGTTGATAGGAATGTATGGCGACTGCCTTGTCTGTTATTCAAGAATAGTACTTAATATGAGTATGCAATTGTACATATTCATATTAAGTACATAATACATAAAATCCCATAAAATTATAGTAAAAACATTTCTTTATATGATATTTATTAAGATTCAATGATTCCAACAAATTTTATGTTTAATTATAGTAGTAAAATCATTTCACTTCATGAAGTGATAATAGTATGAAAACTTTTTAAATATAATTAGAAAAAAACAAAAGATTTAATATCAGAAAAATCAAATATTAGAAATGCAATTTTCTAGTTTACTTATAAAAAACATAGTGATTAAAATGGGGGGGAAGTAAGGACCTTATATTCTATCAAAAATAAATAAAAAACGTGATGCAATTACTCTTTCGGAAAAATTCTATCCTCAAGTGTGTATGAAGAAATTCTAACGTTAGATTTTACAGCATATACGATTAAAATCGTAAAAAATAATAGTAAAGAGGTGTACGGAATGAAGAGCAAAATTATGGCAGGATTTTTAATAACATCAATTGTTACCGGGGCGACTATTCCTATCAATACTCTCGCAACGCCAATCGTTCAAGCAGAAACAAAACAAGATACTATAGATATTTCCTCAGCATTACGAAAAATAGGTGCACACTCCAAATTAACACAAACCTTTATCGATGGAGCCTTAGCAAGTCCGAATGTACAACTTGAAGAAGTTCCATCTTTAAATACAACTCAATTTCTAATTAAACAAGATATGAAAGAGTGGTCATCCGAACTTTATCCTAAATTAATTCTATTAAATTCAAAAAGTAAAGGATTTGTAACTAAATTTAATAGTTATTATCCAACATTAAAAGGATTTGTAGATAATAAGGAAGATAAAGAAGGGTTTACAGATAGACTGGAAGTCCTTCAAGACATGACCATAACAAACCAAGAAAGTGTGCAACGTCAAATTAATGAGTTAACAGATCTAAAACTACAGGTAGATAAGAAGTTGAAAAATCTTGATACTGATGTGGCAAAAGCACAGAGTGTCCTTAATTCAGAGGGAACAGGAAAAATAGATAAGTTAAAAAATGAAATGCTAGATACAAAAAAATCTATTCAAAATAATTTACAGCAAATAGCATTATTACCAGGAGCTTTAAATGAACAAGGGCTAAAGGTATTCCAAGAAATTTATAGTCTATCGAAAGATATCATTGAACCGGCTGCTCAAACAGCAGTAGTAGCGTATAACAAAGGAAAAGAAATAAACAATGCTATTGTAGACGCAGAGAAGAAAGCAGAGCAAGAAGCAAAAGAAAAGGGAAAATCAGCTATAGAGATTGAGGCTGCCAAAAAAGAAGCACGTGAAGCGATAGAGAAAAGTAAAAAAGGTGAAATCGCTGCAGCTGCAGTTACAAAAACGAAAGAGTATGATCTTATGAAAGTGATTGATCCTGAAAAAATTAAAAAAACATATAATACTTTTGCTGAAATTAATAAACTAACAGCAGAGCAACGTGCATATTTAAATGATTTAGAAAAACAAAATCAGAAATTATATGACTTAACAACTAAATTAACAGTAGCAGATTTACAAAAATCAATGATTCTTTTCATGCAAAATGATTTGCATACATTTGCTAACCAAGTAGATGGAGAAATTGAGCTAATGAAACGTTACAAAGAGGATTTGGATCTAATAAATAATAGTATTACAAAATTATCGACTGAAGTTGATACCAATAACACTCAGTATCAAAAAGATACATTAAGACGATTAAAAAGTGTAACAACTCAACTCGAAGAACAAGTTTATAAATTTTAATATTAAGAACATAGGTTTATCGAAAAGATTATAATGCAACTGAAAATAAGGAGGAGAATCATATGATGAAATTTCCATTTAAGGTCATAACTTTAGCCACTTTAGCAACGGTTATAACTGCAACGAATGGTAGTACTATTCATGCACTTGCACAAGAACAGACAGCTCAAGAACAGAAAATAGAAAATTATGCGTTAGGACCTGAAGGATTAAAGAAAGCGTTGGCTGCAACAGGCTCTCATATTCTTGTAATGGATTTGTACGCAAAAACTATGATTAAGCAACCAAATGTAAATTTATCCAACATTGATTTAGGTTCAGGAGGAGGAGAATTAATCAAAAATATCCACCTGAATCAGGAACTGTCACGAATCAATGCAAATTACTGGTTAGATACAGCGAAGCCAAACATTCAAAAAACAGCTCGTAATATTGTAAATTATGATGAGCAATTTCAAAATTATTACGACACATTAGTAGATACTGTAAAAAAGAAAGATAAGATGAGCCTTAAAGAAGGAATAGGGGATTTAATCGATACAATTCATACAAATTCAAATGAAGTTACTGACGTCATTAAGATGTTAGAGGCTTTCAAAACAAAGTTGTATACAAATACTGTAGATTTTAAAAATAATGTTGGTGGTCCAGATGGACAGGGAGGATTGACGGCTATATTAGCGGGAAAACAAGCACTAGTCCCACAACTTCAGGCCGAAATTGAGAATTTACGTTCTACACAGAAATCACATTTTGATAATGTATTAGCCTGGTCAATTGGCGGTGGACTAGGAGCAGCTATTTTAGTTATTGGAACGATTGCAGGAGCGGTAGTAATTGTTGTGACTGGTGGCACAGCTACACCAGCTGTTGTTGGCGGTCTTACAGCTCTAGGAGCAGCTGGTATCGGTTTAGGAACAGCAGCTGGTGTCGAGGCATCTAATCATATGAATTCTTATAATGAAATTTCGAATAAAATCGGAGAATTAAGTATGAAAGCTGATCTGGCTAATCAAGCGGTTATTTCACTTACTAATACGAAAGACACGCTAACATATTTGTATCAGACAGTGGATCAAGCAATAATGTCTCTAACAAGTATTCAGCAACAATGGAATAAAATGGGGGCTAATTATAAAGATTTATATGATAATATCGATCAAATGCAAGAACATAAACTTTCGTTAATACCTGACGATTTAAAAGCTGCTAAACAAAGTTGGAATGATATTCATAAGGACGCAGAATTCATTTCAAAAGACATTGCTTTTAAACAAGAAAAAACAAACTAAAAATTAATATATATTCATAGGAGGAATTAAAGTGAATAATAATTTTCCTTATAAACTACTTGCTGTATCGACGTTTTTAACCCTGACAACAACTACTGTAGTTTCTCCAGTAGCTGCTTTTGCAAGTGAAAGTAAAATAGAACAAACGAATACTGAAGATATATCTCTTTCTGTAAACAGCGAAAAGATGAAAAAAGCTTTGCAAGATGCTGGGGTATTTGCAAAATCCATGAATGATTACTCTTATTTGTTAATTAATAATCCAGATGTTAACTTTGAAGGAATTGATATTAAAGGATATACAAATCTACCTAGTCAAATTGTACAAGATCAAAAGAATGCAAGAGAGCATGCTACAAAATGGGATGCGCACATAAAAAAACAACTTTTAGATACCCTGACAGGAATTGTAGAGTATGATACCACATTTGACAATTATTACGATACATTAGTAGAAGCGATTAATGAAGGAGATGCAGATACATTAAAAGAGGGCATTACAGATTTACAAGGTGAGATTAAACAAAACCAAGCATATACACAGAATTTAATACAAGAACTAGCTAAGTTAAGAGATAGTATTGGAGAAGATGTCCGAGCATTTGGAGGTCATAAAGATATCTTGCAATCGATTTTAAAAAATCAAGCATCTGGAATAGATGAAGATGAAAAACGCCTAAATGATGTTTTAGAGCAAATAAGACATTTTAAACAAGTAGAATCGGATGGAATAATAACTGTATCATATCCCTCAATCCCTACATGGATTGCTGGAGGTGTAATGATAGGGGTAGCAAGAAATAATTTAGGTACGTTAGAGCCGTTATTAGCGCAATTACGCCAAACCGTAGACTATAAAATAACATTAAATCGTGTAGTTGGAGTTGCGTATAATAATATTACTGAAATGCAAAATGCAATTGGATCAGCTATTAATGCTCTTACCTATATGTCAGCACAATGGCATGATTTAGATTCTCAATATTCAGGAGTGCTTAATCATATTGATAAAGCATCCCAAAAAGCAGATCAAAATAAATTTAAATTCTTAAAACCTAACCTGAATGCAGCGAAAGACAGCTGGAAAACATTAAGAGCAGATGCGTTTACATTGAAAGAAGGAATAAAAACATTAAAAATGGATCCTGTTTCTTCAAAAAAATAGGGAAGTACTGTTTTATTGTAAAGTTTTCTAAAATATAGAGACTTTAAAAACATACTGTTAAATTATTAAATGATTCGTTATATACAAAAAAGGTGGGGTTGTATCAAGAGCTTCACCTTTTTTGTGTTGTGGTTGAGTTGTAGAAGCAAGTTGCGTCTTATTTCAATTATGAAAGGGCTTCTTTGAGCCGATTAGTGTATATATAGCTTATTTTGTTATGCACATTTTTAATCGACTTGAAGAAGCCCTTTTTGTGTTGTCTTCAAGTTAGAAGTTATTGTATAGCCAGCACTTTAGGCGATTATTTTATTACCAAGGGGGAAACATCATGGAAAAATCACAAGGAAATTTACAAAATAATGTTCATTTACATGACATTGTTGAGGAAATTAAAGAACTAGCTAATCCTTTATGGATCAGTTCTGTATCACTGCTACAGGCGCACAATCAAAACGAAGGCTACGACATTTATGAATATTACTATTTCTGATTTAAGAGATTTAAAAGTAAGCTTAAGTCTCATTTATGCAGCAAGGAAACGAATGAACAGGATATGAGGTCTGTTCTTTTTTTATTACTTTTTGGAGGGGTTATTATGCAATTTACTATTAACCGTACATTATTTATCGAAAAATTAGAGGAAGCTAGTGTTACTGTAGACGTTAAAAACCCAATGCCCGCATTACAAGGTGTTTTATTAGATTGTAATTCAAAGGGAATGATTCTAATGGATTCAGACGGTACAGAAACAGTAACATTAGTAACTCGCTTTAATGTAAACAGTGGGGATTGTACTGAACCGGGGAAGATGCTTTTTGCAGCTGCTCCGGTACTTAAAACGATTAAGAAATTCAAAAGTGAATTCATCGGTCTTGAACATAAAAACAATGAGCTAAAAATCTTAGAAAGTAAGAAGAAACAGCTCCAAGTCAATTAAGTTGTTCCGAATTAGCTGCTTCAGAACCACATCGCGTTATTACAAACAAATTCGCTGCATTGTCTGTTTCATAGTTTGTTAATGAACTTTTTGATGAGGAGACCGTATCAAATCACCATATCATTTTCCAAGCTCAAAAAGATTTTATGAAAGCAGCGCCAATTGGAGAGTAATGATATAGGAGGGGACAAAATGCGAGTGTATCAATTAGATTCCACTCAATTACAATGTACATTAACACCAACAAACATGTGTGATGTTGTTCTACAATACTACCAATATAAACAGTATACTGTTGTATCTGTACTGGATTTATCCAAGCATGATTCTGAAATGATACCATTACTTCTGGCTTGTTTAGCAGAGGCTTTGATTCATTCTAATCCGGATTCTTTTTTAGCTAAGGATGATTCTGATCTCTTATATTGGTGTAGAAAGAACTTCAAAGGATTTCATAGTATTTCTGATGGTAGATTCTTGCGAGACTTCAAGCAGGTATACGAATGTTATCAAGCATTGCAAAACGTTGGAAAACAAGAAAACAATAAAAAAAAATATATATAATAGAAGGGAGAAGAGAAACGCATGTATAATATACTTAAACGTCAATTTAATTACATTATCCGAGGGGTGATTCGGATTAACGAAGAGGTAAAAAGGGAATTGGACCTATTGGTGCAAAAGATTCGTGAAACTGTGTCTTCTGTCCAAAAAATCATCCTTTTTGGCTCTCATGCATATGGCACACCAAATGAAGACAGTGATTTTGATCTCTGTATTGTTGTGGAAGGTGTAGGAGAAAGAAAAAGGGAAGTCATTAATCGTATCAATTGGGGGATTTACGATGTAATGGAAACACCAGTTGATATTTTAGTGTATGGACCAGAAGAGTTTCAAGAACGTGCTAATCGCAATGTAACCATGGAGCATAAAATTGCGCTAGAGGGGAAGGTTCTATATGAGAAATACTAAGGATCTAAAAGAGTGGCTATCCATAGCAAAATCTGATTTAGATTCTTCTAGTTACTTAACTCACATGAAACCTTTCCCTACTGCAATTATTTGTTATCATAGTCAACAATGTGTGGAGAAACTCCTAAAAGGATTTCTTGCACTAAACGGTAGACCAGTCCCTAAAACTCATAACCTTTTAATGCTGCACAAATCTTGTTGTAGATTAGATGAGGAGTTCTCATTGATTTTAGAACAGTGCGTGCAGCTGAATGGTTATGCTACTGACATTCGTTATCCGTATTTTGAAGCACTTACTGTCCAAGATGGATTAATGGCTATACAACATGCTCAAAAGGTAATGGGTTTCTATAACGAAAAATTAAACAAGCTAAATATACATGAAATCGTAATTGTATACATAAGGGAGAGTTCCTATAGCAAGGGACTCTCTTTTTCTATCTAAAAAACGAGGAGAAATGCTCCATAATAGTATAAAATGATACTTTTCTATGGGATGCGATTGCTGTAGATTTAAAATAAAGATTGATAAAAGAACCTGTGTTGATATGATCTTAGGGTCATCCAAATTGCGTGACCTCATTGATAAAAATAAATGGGTTAATCATTAGACACTTTTATTGAAAGGAGAAAGAATTATGTTTTTTATAGCATATTTACCTATTTTTCTGTACTTATTATTAGAATTTTATAGAAGTTCACCTGTTAAAGAAGAAAAACAAAATAGTGGTTCTAGTTTTTTTATCGGAGCAGTTTTAGCCTTGATGATAATCATTCCAGAAATTATGTATTTCTTTACAATAAATAAGGTTAATTCATTTCTGTTTTTTGGTGTTATTGTTGGGCTAATTGGTGTATGGATTAGATTTTCTTCAATGAAAACATTAGGGCGATTTTATAGTAGGAACGTCGGAATGCAGGGGGAACATAAGTTAATTCAAAGTGGTCTGTATAACTATATTCGCCATCCTGGTTATTTAGGTTCTTTTCTGACCTGTTTAGGGGTTGCTATATCTTCATCTTCGTTCATTGCCATTATCATAAATATCTTTTTATTTTTCCTTGCGTATTCGTATCGTATAAAAGTTGAAGAGAGAACTCTTGTTACACTATTTGGTGAACAATATAAACAATATCAGTCCAAGACTTGGCGAATTATTCCATTTCTATACTAGAAATTATAGGAGAAAGTTCAAAATAAGTTACTAAAGTCATTTTTCCTTATTCAGCTAACGGGTGCGTTAGTTCCAAAAAAATAAGCTGATTCATATCTGTTGTTCTAATTTTTGTTATTCCATAAATAGAATACGTCTTCTTATTTTAGTATGGTTAATATAGGTCACTGTAAATATTGATAATATCTTTTTAAAGATATTTTAGTTTTGAACCCCATCCTACTTACCAACTCATCTTCAGTTTATCCTTGCTTAATAAGACGGAGAATAAAAGTGTTTCTCATCTGCTGTGCAGAGATAGAGATACGTCTATTTAACTCCGCACGTTTCACTTCAAGTCGTACCATCTTTTGTATAGCAACTTCAGAAAAAGCCTTTGGTGCATCCTTTTCGTACATCCAACGATAAGTGCCTCGATTAAAATCAAATGCCGCAAATAGGGGATTATCTGTGTATTGTCGAGGTCTTACGGGTTCCGGAATAGTCGTATAATATTTGTAGAGCTGCTGTGTATCTTCCGTAGTTAACGAAACAGACCTAGTTGATCCATTTTTCCCAGGTACCATTAAGATATTTCTAGCAAACTGTATATAGCTCATATTAAGCGATACAAGCTCTTGTAAGTTTACTACTAAATTAAGCATACAAACGTTTCTATCCATAATAAGAGGACGATATTTAGCTTGTCTTTCTGTTACCCTTTTGTTGATAGAACAGTTTGTTTTAAAAGCTTTTCTTCTACTTCAGTAATAAAATCATTGTTATGTAGTGATTGATCCGGAATTAAAGAGAGATTAATAGTATCCAATGGACTAAGTATACCTAAAAACATGTGCAACTTCTTTAAAATCACCCATATTCTGTGTCTTGTTTTCTGGGAATATTTACGCTCGTCTTCTAACTCAGAGAAATATGTCTGATAGTCCGTTTCAGAAAGTTCACTCCATGATTTAATATGTAGGAGTTTCTTACTTGTCCTTTGCCACTTATAAAAATCTTTAATGCTGTAAGCATAACGTTCAATCTTGGATTGTTTCCGTCCTTTTTCTGTTAAATAAGCAGAAAAGGCTGCTAATGTTTCTTCTAAATTAATGTTTTCGCTCATTATAATCACCTAATTTCTTAGGATATATTATAACAGAAAATAAGTGAAAGACCTGCTACCGCCCTTTGCTACGCACGGTTGCTGGCATCTCCAAAACGCAAACGGACAAACAACCCTTTGCGTTTTGGAGATGTTAATTATTATCTATAAAGTAAAATAAATAGGGTTATCATAATACTCCAAAAAGGAATTACAAAAACTAATCCCCAAAATATCCCTTTGAAAAATCTAATCTCGTTATAGATATCCATATCTAAGTAAGTCGTATCTTTAAGTACAGTCACGTTTAATCCTCCCAATATAAATTTTTTACTAAAATGAAAAAAGGACAAACCTCGCCCTGGTAGGGATACGTAGGTTTGTCCTTTAGTATGTGGGTAATGATATGTTTATTTACCATTATTATAACGTAATTTACAAATATTTTCAATTAGGTCTGACATCTTATTAACAATCAGACTAGCTGTATTAAAAATCTATTATAAATATATATCTTATATATTAAAAAGAAATAAAGATAAAACTATTATAGGTTATCAAAAATAGGGGAAAGATCTACTCCCACAAGGGAAAATTTGATGTTAGAACGTAAAAAATCATAAATAGTAGAAAATGTATACGGAAATTCAATGATTATTAGACTATCAATTCTACAAAAAAGCATAAAGGGAATCACATGTTTCTACATGAAATCGGAAAGAAATTGATACAAATCACTTTATATTTATCCAACTATGGAAATAGGCTTTATTTTCTTTATTTTGTTAAATACAGTAGTATCCAGCGTTCAATTATCCACATTTTATCCAGATTAGGCTGCTATTAGTTAACATTACTCAGTATTTACACATAACTCACATTATTATTGATGATTTTTATTAGATAAATACAACAACATTAGTAATTACAATGTTTTTAGAAAGATTATATTCACATTGAACCATATTTGTCCGCATATCCACTATTTTTATAATTTTCCTTTTGATTTTTTGTAGGTATTATAAGATAGGTTTTAATACATTAGAAGAATACTCCCTAGTATTATGTGGAGAGTTATATATTGCTAGAATCGAATTTGTATAGAATTGCATAAAAAAAGACTCCATTTTTTATGAAGTCCTTTTGATTTGGTATTTATAAGTAGAGTAGCAGAAATGGATTACTAATCATACAAACACGAATAGCCCTCTACTTTCGATTTTTTCAAAAATAGAGAGCTCATTACTATTATTTTATTTCCAATGCGGTTAGCACCTGATCTGGAGCTGTTATTGTTACTCCAGCACGTACTAAATGTTCGAAGGTACGCATAAACTCTAGTAAATTAAACTGCTTTGGTAGTTCAATCACACGAAGTTTTTCTTGTGGCAGCTTATCAATTGCTTCGATAAACCATTCACGCACATCACTTGGAATCGTGCGTTCTTTATGACCACGAACTTTTAGTTTTTCACGCATTTCAATTTCTAAAGCGATATATGCATGGAGATTAACACCCTGATCATATGCATATTTTCTAAATAACGTTTCTTCCTGGTATTTTAGATAATTACGGTGATAAGATTCTTCCGTCACTGGTACCGCAAACTTCTGCTTCAGTAGTGCATGCACATTCTTAAACATCTTCTTAATGTTGTGAAGAGAGTACATAGAATAATGTAAACCGAAATTAAAGACAGCTTGCTCACGGTCACTATTTCTCTCTTTTGGTATATGCTGCGCAATAAGAGGGTAGATACCTTCTTTTGCTGCTGTATCG
>NZ_JXIS01000043.1:0-7444 GCF_000836715.1 Bacillus sp. L_1B0_5
TAGGCCTCACCATACCATTTCGGGAAAATTGTACGTTTGGACACAATTTGGACACATTTTACCGATTCCGTATTTACGTAGGGAATCGGTAATGGGTGTTAGTATCTATTTCTTGCATATTTTGTTCGCAAAGGTCTTAAATGATGAATCGATGTTTTTTTCTGTACATTCCAGATATAATCACCTGTTAATGCAATATGTTCCCAACCTAATGGAGAAATGTGCTGCACGTATTCTTCTGGAATTTCCATTCCTTGAGAGCGTAATAATTCAATCGCCTTTTCAATATACACTGTATTCCAAATGACAATTACGGAAATTAACAACTGCAGGCCATTCACTCGATGCAACTGATCTTCATAAGAACGATCACGTATTTCTCCTAATCGATGAAAACACACAGCTCGCGCAAGTGAATGTTTCGCTTCTCCTTTATTGAGTCCCACTTGAACTCGTCTTCTCAATACAGGATCTTGCAGCCACTCTAATGTATATAATGTTCTTTCTATACGTCCAATTTCTCGTAATGCTGCCGCTAAACTATTTTGCCGTGGATAAGATGCTAACTTTTTTAAAATAAGAGATGCAGTAACCGTTCCATTTTGCACAGAACTGATTAATCTTAATAATGCATCCCAGTTGTCTCGTATATGTTTCATTTGTATGGTGCCGCCAATCATAAAGTTTAGCTCTGGATAGTAGGAAGGTTTGTCGATTGTATAAATTTTCGTCTTATCTATACTTTTAATTCTCGGAGAGAATCGAAATCCTAACATATGACACATAGCAAATACATGATCTACGAATCCAGCAGCATCCGTATAGTGTTCTTCAATTCTAGTATCGGCTTCATGGTATAATAATCCGTCTATAATATGAGGCGCTTCCTCAGAAGAACTAATGACTTGAGCGTAAAAAGGATCGTATTGGTCTGAAATATGAGTATAGAAGTTTAGGCCAAGATCTCTTCCATGTTTGGCATTGACTTGAGCTAATGGACTAGAAGCACCACTTGACCTAAAATATTGTCCATCTGAAGAAGAAGTGGTTCCATTGCCCCAATAGGTAGCATGCCTATTTTGCCGTTGAAAATTTGATAAGACTCCCAGAGCTTTTGTATAATTTTCATCACTGATATACCAATCTGCTATCCAAGCAAGTTGTGTATAGGTGACAGTAGGACATGCATCAGCCATTTTACTTAATCCAAGATTAATCCCCTCGGCTAAAATTGCCGCAAATAATGCAGTTTCATCTTTTGGCCCTGTTTTCGTATGAAGATGTACAAACTGTTGACTAAAATGGGTCCAAGAGTCTACTTCTACTAATAGTTCTGTTAGTTTAATACGTGGTAATACATCATAAATAGCCCTTGTAAGATCCGCCACATCGTCTGGAACATCCTTTTTTAAAGATGGAATTTGGATGTGACCGCCATAAACAGAAACATCGGATAATTCTTGGTTTCGAATGAGTTGATTTACCATTGTTAATTGTTCTTGCAGCAATCCGCATCGATTTTGTGTATACTCCTCTACATTTGTAGCAATAGACAACGGAATTTGTTGTTTCCTTTTGATTTCTTCCCAGGTTTGTACCGGTAATAAGTACTCATCAAAGTTTTTGTATTGTTTGCTTCCTGGTACCCATATATCTCCCGAACGAAGGTGATTACATAATTCTGTCCATACACTAAATTCATAGTAATGACGGTCAATGCCATCTTCTTTTAAAACATGTTTCAACCATTTGGATTTTATAAAATCCATGGGAGCAAATTCAGGAACTTTTCTTTTTTTGGATGTATTCAGTTCCTTTAAGATTTCAAGTGCTTCACATAATGTTTGGGTGATACCAGAAGATTGAAACGTATAAATCTGTAAAAGTCGGGGGGCAAACTTGCGAAATTGTCCATAATAGGTATCCAGTAATTCTAAATAATCGAATTCTGCAGGCCTCGCCAACGCTTCCGCTTGTTCTACCGAATAAACAAATTGGTCCCATGGTATAACAGCTTGTAAAGATATAAAAGGATCTTGTTCCATTTCTTTTGCTTCAATTAAAACCTTCCCAAGTTTTGCAAATAAGCGGATTTTCTCATTAATTAATTTTCCGTCATTTTGAAACGAATCGTTATGTATTTTTTCTCCTCGTTTAAACATGCGCCCAAGTAACTTTTCATTTACATATAAACCTTGGTCGATTAAAAAAGCATAAATATGAATTAAGAATGCCATTAAAGTTGCATAACGTTTCAGAGAATGGAACCGAGACAAATGTTGGGTGGAATACCGAGAGCCTTCCCTAGCTAATTGTAGTAATCTATTTTGGTGAATCTCCTGTCCGTTTTCTAATGGTAATGCGAGCTTTTGAATAAATTGAATGCGGTCTAATATTTTATGAAAATTTTTAAGTGAAACCGTTCCAGGTGGTTTTCGTAACCAGGATAAATTCGTAATATGTTTGTCTGTAGGATTCGTTAATAGTTGATCTAATTGTAAAAATTGTTGTGGAGATAACGCTTTTGTTAACTTTTTAAACGTTCGCCTTTCTGCACGTTCACATACCGCCCAAACTAAATGTTCTACGGCATACATGGCAGGAAGAATGATTTTTCTTTTTCGCATTTCTTGTATCAAAAGATCAACTAAAACCAGACCCTTATCTGCCCCCATAGCAGTTGGAAGAAGCCAATTTGCTAACTCTCGATATTCTCGTAAGGTAAAAGATCGGAATCCAAAATGTTTTCGAATTTTGCTGATGTGTTCTCGCCTTGTTGTATCGCGAATTTTCGCATACTTATGTATAGCTGCAGGCACGATTCCTAATCTTTTTGCAAGCAACGAAACAAGAAAATCGGGTATTTTTTCTTCAGAAGCGAATGGCCGACCAGGAAATCGTAAATAAGCCAATTGAACCGCAAAACCTAATTGATTCGTTGCGCCGCATTGCTGACGGATGATTTGTATATCTTCTTCAGATAATGTGTAGTATCGTATCCGCTCTCGTTCACTCATCTGGTCTGATAATTCATAAAAGTATTCTCGTTGCGTTTGAGTAAGAACTTCTCTCGTCGCCATCTGAAATTCCTCCTATTTCTGTAAATAACGATACACGGTTGTACGAGAAATCTTTAATATTTGCGCAATATCTTTAATGGGGGTTTTCTTAGACACGAGTGTTTGTATCATTTGTTGTTCTTTTTCTCCTAATTTTTCAGGTCTTCCACCAACACGTCCTCGAGCCCTTGCGGCAATTCTTCCCGCCTCTGTCCGTTCACGAATGAGGTTTCTTTCAAATTCTGCAAAAGAAGCAAATAAGTGAAACATTAATTGTCCTGTAGCGCTAGAGCGATCCATCGTGATATTTTCTTGTACACTATAGAAGCTAATTCCCTGTTCATTTAATTCATTTACAATTTGGATAAGATGATGCATCGTTCTCCCCAAACGATCAAGTCGCCAGACTACAAGAGAATCACCAGGTCTCACATATTGAAGAGCTTTTTCAAGGCCGGGCCTTTTTCCGGCGATGCCACTCAACTTATCTTCAAATATTTCATCACATCCATACGCCTTTAAAGCATCTATTTGTAAATCTAAATTTTGATCTACAGTTGATACACGAACATAACCAATTTTCAATTTGTAGTCTCTCCCTGTTCAATAATTTAATTTTAGATAGATATCTGAACATACATAATTGTACACTGTTTATGGACACGGTAATAGGAAAAATTGTAGTGTTTTTTACTAAAAAATAAAGTGTACAGAAATATACAATTTTATGTACACAAAGAAAGAATCTAGCCTTTTTTGATTACTCAACTCATTTAAAAAGTTTATCAACTAGGGAAGCGGTTTAATTTTTGCATATTTTAATATTCTCTAGCATAAGGTGAAAACTAGTATTACATTCATTATTTATAAAGGAGAGATAGAATATGGCTTTAAATGCACAAGCACAATTTTTATCTATTTTAGAATTAACAAAAGGCTTATTAGAAAATAGTCCAAAACGCTTGCAACACCTAGAGGTATTTCCGTTTCATCATGTTGAAGGAGATAGCTTAAGATATGTACGAACACCTGCATTGACTCCAGCATCTATTATTGGGTTTGGAGATCCAATCCCGGATAATACAACAATCCCAGATGAGCCAATCACATTCCCTATGAGTGAATTAGCTACTAGTTTTTTAGTTGCATATAAAGGACAAGATATCTATTCGTATACAAATGATTTAGTTAAACTCGAAGAGCATTTAGCTACACGTCAGCTATTATATAAATTTAGTGAGCAATTAGAATCTGGAACCAATGGTTTTCTTGGATTTACACAGCTTATTCAACCGAGTAACGTCACAGATTTAAATGGTAATACCTTAAAATTAGAAGATTTAGATCGTGCTAAAGGACAAATCCGCGTGAAAGAAGGCGAATCTGGTGTTATCTTCACCAATCAATCAGGATATGAGCAGATTAGGAAAGCTTATTATAATAGAAATCAAATCCCACCAGTAGTAAATGGAAAGTCTTCTTTTGATGGGTGGAAAATTTACATCAACGATTTTCAACCTACCCATAAAATAAAAGATAAAGATAAACCAACTACAAATATTTGGTTTGCTTCATTAGGAATGGATGCTTTACATGGGATTATCCCAGAAAATGTGGGAGATAATATGTTTGTCACTAGAAAAACCCTTCGAACAGAAGGATCGGAAATTGTTGTACACAAAACATGGCCAGTGGGGCTTGCGTTAGGATCACAAGCGGCACTGGCTAGTGTGAAAAATGTAGCAATATAATAGAGCCCTTTGTATAAAAGATGAATTTTTAACACTTAATGGATGTATTGAAAATTTTATTGTAGGAGTCTAAAAATGAAAAATACAAAACCCCCAATGTTTATTCATACACATGGGCTCAATAAATTAGATAAGGATGATCAACACCAAGGATCCCTCGTTAAAAAGGGAGAAAATAAAAGAAACATACAAAAACAGATTCAACACTTTCAAAACTTGTCTTTATGTGCCCTTTTATCTATTGATATTTTTGCAGATAAAACGGTATTAACTGGGGGAAGTGTTTTGAACTTAGTTTATAATGTTCATAAGAGAGTTTCTGTAGATTTAGATTTATCTTTAGAATCCCCTATATTACCTGATGAATATGTACGATTAGAAACTGAATTAGATTATAATTTTGATAAGGCTTTTTCAAAAGAAAAGTATAAGGTATTAAACTCAAGATTAGAGATTAGAAGTCTAAATTTACATAATAAATTTTCATCTGAAAATTTATTCAATCCTAAAGAAATTCTTTATAAATATGTTTTCCAGCTCATGGATCTACATGAATATGAAGAGATATGTAATCACCCTGGTAGGACTAAGAAGCAAAAAGAAGCTCGATGTAGAGAGAGTATTATAGAGTTACCGAATAAAAAGAAGTTTTTTGAGATTGACTTTAAATGGGAAGGACCAATTATAGAGAAACAGGTATATGAAATCAATAACTATACATTGGAAGCTCCCTCTCCTTTTATTTTATTCTGTAAAAAAATGATAGGAATTCTTGCGCATTCACCTCATATAGGGGATACACCAGAAAAATTTAAACGAGCAAGATCGCAGGATTTTTTTGATATTCACTCACTTATTGATTCTCAAATGATACATCTACAAGACTTAATACAATCTAATCATTTAAGCATATTTCAAGCAATGCTTACGGAGAAAAATATAGAAACTTCTTCACTCAAGGATTTAAAAAAACATCGTGAGTTTCATCAAAGTAACTTCGTTGATTCTGTACGAAATATGAGTTTATTTCCATTGAAAAGTTTTGAGTATTATTTTGATTGTATCATTCATCTCATAGATTATATGTATCCTTTTTTAACTACATTAAAATCTGTACAATCTCCACATAGCTAAATGACTATAATATTCTAAAATAAACTAATGTTAATTTTTTTCATCCTTAACAAGTAGCGATTTTATACAATTCCTTTTGCCGTTTCTAATTTACAAAAAGTACACCAACGCTTATTCATGGAGAACAAGCGTTGGTGTATTTTAAAAAGGAGAATGACATGAAATATATATGGGATAAACCAAATGCATTAATTTTAGATACGAATATTTGGTTGAATTTTTTAAATGGAAGTGAACAAGAAGTCCAGACTTTTCGGAAAATGGAGGAATTAATAGCTGCGAATAAAATTATTTTATTTGCTCCAGAACAAGTCTTACTAGAATGGAATCGTCACTATACAAGTATCATACAGCAAAAGCTCACAACTACAAAAGATACATTGGATCAAGCTAAATCGCTTATTAAATATTTTCACGAACCTACCGATGATTTGTATCACCAGTCCTTAGAAAAAATCGAATCTCAAATACATTTAAATACAAATATTCAAAATACATCTCTATGTAAAGATATTGATCACTTGATAAAAAACAAAGTAACACCATTAAAATTAACAAATTCACAATTAAAAACCATGCTGATCGAATTTGGATTACAAAAAAAGAAACCCTTTGGGCACAAAAATAGTACGGGGGACGCTGTGATTTTCTTTAGTATGTATGAAAATTTCTCAAATAAATTTAACAATAACAATCAATGTGATTACGACCAAATATATTTTGTTACAAATGATGTACATGATTTTAGTGAGGGAACAGACGATGAAAAACGTCCTATCCTTCATCATGATTTAAAAGAATTAGCAGATGAAATAGATTTAAATTATTCAGATGACATACATACAACAATGAATGTAATAAATAACAAAAAAATATTCAATGTGTAGTATGGGATTTAGATAATACTATATGGAATGGAGATTTATCAAAAGGAGAAACTATAAAATTAAGAGAAAATACCTTGAAAACTATTCAGTTCCTTCATGATTTGGGCATTATACAGTCTATTGCTAGTAAAACTGACTATACTAAAGGATTAGCCAGGCTAAAGTAACTTGGAATAGAAAAATACTTCGTATTACCACAATTAAATTCCAACAACAAATCAACTTCAATTAAAAAGATTGCTAAGTTGTTTCATATTAAATTACAAAAAATTATATTCATCGATAATGACATTTTAGAATTAAAAGAAGTCTCTTCTGAACTTCCTCAAGTTACTTGCATTAATGCTACAAAATATGGAGGAGATATATACAAACAAGTAAAAAAGATAGTGAATTCTGTTGAAAAATTTTAAAGTTTATATGTTAATTAGGACGATATGTATCTTTTTTTGATAAAAGAGAATGCAATATACAGTACATTGGAAACTATAGAGTACTTCCATTCTTCATGTAGAATTTTGTAATTGTTTTACATGAAGAATTTTTTGTAGGATTTAAATGTGTCTAAATTGTGTCTAAACGTACAATTTTCCCGAAATGGTATGGTGAGGCC
>NZ_JXIS01000044.1:0-42252 GCF_000836715.1 Bacillus sp. L_1B0_5
CAAAGAAGTTAGGTGGGGGATCAACTGCCCGTTAAAGCCCGATTGGTTCAACTAATAATCAGTGGGAGATGAACAAAACCCCCACTGATTAAAGTTTCACTTTATCATTTTACTTTATAATATAAATTTACAAATTGCCCAAAACGTTTCGTATCCGTTAAAGTTAAATTAATTTCTGGATTCTTTTCTTTAAATAATGGGACACCTGAGCCTAATATGTGAGGGGTAATCGTGACAACATATTCATCAATTAGATTATTCTTAAAGAATTCTCTCAGTAGACTCCCTCCACCGACCATCCATATTTTAGATCCTTCTTGCGATTTTAACCTTTTTGTAAACTCCACTACATCTTCATTTACAAATTCCACGTTTCCGTCTGAACCTTTTTCTGAACGAGAAAAAACATAACATGCTTTATCTAAGTACGGGAATGTTTCCGTATGCTCTACTACATAATCGTACGTTCTCTTTCCCATTATTATTGTATCAATCGTTTCGTACATTTCTGTATAACCGTTATCTCCCTCTCCTTCTGTTTCCATTAACCACTCTAAATCATCATCTTCTTTCGCAATATATCCATCCAAACTAGCTGCAATAAATAAAACTATTTCACGTGACATATCTTTTCCTCCTTGCATCTCATCTTGATAACATATGATGTAAACAATATACTAACAATAAAACATGACAATTTATGTCACGTTAAAAAGAAAAGGTGATACATTTGTCAAAAGCTAAACGCTTATTAGATATTCTTATATTTGCTTCTGCGAAAAAAACATTTACAGCTCAAGAAATAGCTGATGAATTTAATATTTCCGTTCGTACGGTTCATAGATACATTTTAGATTTAAGTGATATGGGATTACCCATTTATGCTGAACAAGGTCGTAATGGAGGATATAAAGTATTAACAACTAGGGTCATTCCACCTATCTTATTTACGGAAGAAGAAGCGGTCTCCATCTTTTTTGCCTTTCAATCTTTAAGCTACTACAGAGACTTGCCTTTTAATACAGAAATCAATTCTGTCACTCATAAACTATATAGCTCTCTACAACATGAGGCGAAAGTGAAAGTTGATAAAATACGTTCTTATATCGCCTTTTGGAATCCGAAGAGAACAATTGAGACCCCACTTTTAAACGAAGTGTTAACAGCGGCTATTGAAAATAAAAATTTACACTTTCAATACGAATCTAAATCGGGGATAAAAACAAAACATGTTCATCCTATCGGTGTATATGCTCATGACGGGCTATGGTACTTACCGTCCTATGACTATGGCAGGAAAAAAGTATTACTGTATCGCATCGATCGTATTCTTTCCATATTATCAACGGAAGAAAATGAGGATACATTCATGAATTTAGAAGAGTGGTTTGCATCTAACTCTAACGTAGTACACATCCCTACTCAGTTACATGTTTTACTGACAACAGAAGGCGTACGCCAATGTAAAAGCGTCCCTTATCTTGAGGAATTCGTTATAATAAACGAGGATGGGACAGGATATATAAATTCAACAATTGATAAAGGAGAAATCAATTTTATTACCCCTTTATTTTATAGACTCGGAAAAGATGCAAAAGTTTTAGAACCGACAGAATTGATAGATGGTTTACGTATACATGCGAAAGAAATTTTACATATGTATGAAGACGAAAAAAGCTGCTAGATGTAAGCAGCTTTTTCGTCGATTTGTTTCTATTATTTTGATTGTTGACGAATATCGAACCACCAACGATTTTTCTCATTCATATTCTCATTGCCACTAAACCCACTGTAACGGAAAGCATCAAGGAAGATTGAATCTAGCTTATCCTCATCTACCAAATAACCTAAGTTAACCTTCACCGTTTGTCCTGGTCGGATACTGCCAATATTGTAAAAGCTTTTTCCATCTCCGTGAGGCTCTAAATAATCAACTTCGCCTGTCATAATATTTTTTTCTGCAATTCCATCTCTTTCAGCGTAATTCCATACATTCCCCTTACTTTTAAGCACTTGTATGGATGGATGCATATAGATTTCTTCTGTCGCCAGTTTACCTATATTTTTCACTGTTGTTGTCAGGTAGACAAATTTAGGATGAATTAATTTTGATTCTACTAATTGATCAATTGAATCTTTACCATTTCCAACTTTATATTCATCTCGTCTATATGGTATCAATTGTCCAGCTTGATCCAAAGCTTGATTCTCCCTTAGTATTCCTAAGCCAAGTTCATTAAAGTTTTCTTGTTTAAAATCTTTGATTGAATCAAAAACTTCAACCTTTTCTATCACATATTCAATTTTGCTGTTATCCATGATAATCGTTACTGGAACCTTTTGTCCTATATGAAATAGTCGTTTACTATCTTTTTTCAAAGGAATCACCTTAGTTTTTTTAGGCTTACTTTCTTCGCTAAAATACTTTTTATCATAATCTGTTATATGTGATGCCTTTTCTTTTGACGTAGGCTCAAGTGAAATGTTCCCTAACACATCCACCATTTGTTCTTCATTTATATCGTTTCCAATATAACTTTGTAGCATGATCCCTTCTTCCTCAAAGAATAGAAAAACTACCCTGTCCATCATTAAATCTTTTTTACCAGTTTCTCTATGGACAATTACTGCCTTCTTACCATTTATCTCTTTTTCTTCATAACTTTTCGAGTACAGAGTTGGAAAATCTGAATTCCCCCCTACTCTCCAAAGAACGAATGAAAAGCCTCCATTTGCATAGTTATCTTTAAATGAATATTTCATAGCAGTGTCATCAATTGCTTCCATATTTTCTGGCAATTTACCAACCTTCAACTTATACCACTGATCACTCTTTTTCGAATCCTTATTTGTTAAGGAAACATTTACTTCATAATTTTGTTTTTGAACAATCATATTATAGACTTTTACTGCACCAAAAACGGTTGTCGGCATACCAATCAATAAGCAGGCAGCAGCGATTAACATACGATGTCTTTTACTCTTTTTCTGTGGTCGCTCGCCCTTCAGCTTCATTTCCTCCATAAACAGTTTCTTTTTGCGCGTATATGTATGTGAAAATTCATGTTGTTCTTCGGATTTATCAAAATCATCTAAAGCAATTTTTTCAGCAAGTTCATATATTTCTTTGGAGTTCTTTGAATTCGTCATGTTGTATACCTCCTATCATATTTTGGACTCGTTTTCGAGCGCGTTCAAACTGCTTGCGGACATTAGCCTCCGTTATCCCCATGACACTTGAAATTTCTTGATACGTTAAGTTATAGAAGACTTTATACTTAAACACCTGTCTATTAGACTCATTTAACTCTTTTAACAATGCATCAATTTGAACCTCGGACATTACACGTTTTTCCCACTCTTCAATATTTTCATCTACTGCTTCTATTGATTCTCTTTCATATTCTTCTAGAAATGTTTCATGTCGTTTATTTTTTCGATAACTATCAATCGCCTTATTTTTCGCAATCCTCAAAATGTAGCGTTTAAGCTCTTCAGTATTCAAGCTATGGAGCTTTTCCAAGTTCTTATAAAGAGTAATAAACGTCTCTTGAACTGCATCTTCAGCCTGTTGAATATTATTTAAAATAGAATAAGCTACATAATAAATTTTTTGCTCGTACAACTCGTATAGCTCTTCCATCTTTTCATAATCGGTGTTTGTAACTTTCATATAATTCCTCCTCTCACTCTATATAACGAATGAGCACTGTAACTTTGTGACACTGCAAAATCTTTTTATATATAAAATTTAATAATAGAATAAGCAAAAGCCCAATTTCTCTATTGTAACTGAGAAATTGGGCTTTTTAATATTAGAATTTTCCTGACTGTATCTCTAAGAAAAATTCTTTTACACCTTTTCAATATGCAGTATTTGCTCTATCGCTTCTTTTAACAAATTCTTTGTCTCTTCAAAGTTATGATTCTTCTTTTCCTCCGATTGCACCGTATAAAACTCAGCAAACGAACGCTCTTTATATCTTGGTACGACATGCATATGGTAATGTGTTAACTCGTTAAATACTCCACCATTTTGACAAACTGTAATTCCATCTGGTTTATATAATGCCTTAATCGCTTTTGAAATCAGCTTAGAAGCATCCATAATTGATCTTGCTACAACGTCATCTAATTCGTCTACTTCTACAACATGCTGCTTTGGCACAATTAAAGTATGTCCTGGGTAGAAAGGCGCATGATCTAAAAAGCAAGTTACATAATCATCTTCATATACTTTATATATTTTTTCCTCTTCGTTTGCTAATTTACAACCTAAACATTTCATAATACTTCCTCCTCTGTTAAAAACATAAAAACGTGAGAGCTATACTCTCACGCTTTTATGTTTCACTTTATTAGTTCAATTGTTTCCGTAACTTTTATACTATCTTTTACAGATTGAACAATCGTGCAATTTTTCACTGCAAGCTGCAATGCTTTGTCCAACTGCTCTTCTGTAATGTTTTCCGCTTTAATTTTATAGTGCAAATGAACACTTTCAACTGGTTTGGATAAAGCTTCACTTCTACCAATTTCAGTTTCGATCGTAAACGTATCGTATGTAATACGTTTCTTTTCTAAAATTGTTCGAAAGACAATTGCACTACATCCTGCGATAGAAGAAACGAGTAATTGTAACGGTGAATACCCGTTTTCTTTTCCAATCGCTAATTGAGCGTACGATAAATCTGCCTTTATATCATCGTGTTTGATTGTTAGTTTCATTTGTTTTGTCCATCTCCACTTTCATCGGTTTCTGCTGTTTCTTACTCATATAATAATAATAATATATATAGCAGAAAATGATAAATGGAATACCGCAGTATAACGCCATTCTTTGTTCAGGAATAAACGCTAAACTAATAACAACGATGCTATTTGTAATTAAAGCTAAAATTGGAACAATCGGATATAGTGGTGTTCTATACTTTAAGTCCTCTAACTTTCCTCCGCCTTTTATATACTGACTTCTAAAGCGAAGTTGCGATAGAGCAATAATGATCCAACTTGAAACAGCCGATAAACCAGCTATCGATAATAAGTACATGTATACTGTATCTTCTGCAAGGAAACTTGTGAATAGGGATAATCCAGCTACCGCAATCGTTACGACTAGCGCTGTAATTGGAATACCACGTTTATTTACTTTCTTGAAAGAAGTTGGTGCCATTCCTTCATTTGCAAGTGACCATAATATACGTGTCGCTGCATATAATCCAGAGTTCGCTACAGATAATAACGCAGTAATAATAACGAAGTTCATAATATCAGCTGCATATGGAATACCGATTTTATCAAATACAACTACGAATGGACTTTCAATTACGCCTGCTTCTTTCCAAGAAATTAATCCTACTAAAATTGTCATTGTTAAAATGAAGAATAACATAATACGCCATACTGTATTACGGATCGCACGTGGAATTGTTTTTTCTGGGTTTTCACTTTCTCCCGCTGCAATTCCGATTAACTCTGTTCCTTGGAACGAGAAGTTAACTGTAATCATTGTAAGTAATACGGCAGCTAGTCCATTTGGGAAAAGTCCACCATCGCTTACAAAGTTAGAAAAAAGAGGTGCTGCTTCTTTTCCGTCATATGATATAAATCCTAATAATGCACTACCACCAAGAACAACAAATGCAAGGATTGTAATTACTTTAATACTAGAAAACCAAAATTCTAATTCAGCGTAGCTTTTCGCTGAGATAGCATTTGACGCATATAGAATAACGCCGAATACAAGGCACCATACCCAAACATCAACATTTGGAAACCATCTTTTCATCATTAAACCGATTGACGTTAATTCTAGTCCTACTGTTACTGCCCAGCCAAGCCAGTATAGCCAGCCGATCATAAAGCCCGTTCCTGGTCCAATAAACTTCGTCGCATACTTTTGGAAAGAACCTGAAACTGGCATTGCTACCGTTAACTCTCCAAGACAAAGCATTGTTAAATACATAATAAATCCGCCTACTAAATATGAAAGGATGGCCCCCCCTGGTCCAGCCTGATTAATAGTGTAACCTGAACCTAAGAAAAAACCAGTTCCGATTACACCACCAAGTGCGATCATAAATAAATGTCTACTCTTCATCGTACGATGTAATTTCTCATTCGTTGGTTGCTGCATCTAAATCCTCCCCCTACCATACCCCTATGTCTTGTTAAAATTTTCTGATAATAAAAATATACACGAAAGCGATTACATTTTCTATATAAAATTAAAACTTTTCTGATAAAATAATATAAAAAATCTAATTATTGCAAGATTTAGATTCTATTTAGAGGAAAATAAGGATAAACAAGGGAAAAACTCTTACATATATTGTAAGAGTCAACGAAGTTCTAACCTTCTCGATAAAATTGATAAACTATAATTTACGATAAAATACATACAAGCAACTACTATAAACGTCGGAATCATATAATTTACATTTTGCCCGCTAATAATTTGAGCATTATGAATAAGCTCTGGTAGTGATATAACGACTGCTAGCGCTGTATCTTTCAGCAATGAAATAAACTGACTGACAAGTGGCGGGACCATTCTTCTTAATGCTTGTGGCAAAATAATATGCCACAGCGCTTGAACATACGTTAATCCGGAAGACCTCGCTGCTTCGATTTGCCCTTTTTCGATAGATAATAGACCACTTCGAACAATTTCAGATATCATTGCAGCTTCAAATATTGTTAAAGCAACAATTGTAGCTGTTATAATTTCTAATTTCAAGCCTGCTTCTGGAAGTGCAAAATACGTGAAAAATATAATTAACAGTAGTGGTAAGTTTCGAATCACTTCAACGATAATTCCTAATATTTGTGAGACGACAGGTATTTTCGTGTAGCGCAATATTCCTATTACACTACCGATAATAAAGCTAAGTACAATTGCTACGAGCGCTACCTCTAACGTTATAAGTAATCCTTTTAATAAAAATAGAATATGATCCCCTGTAATTGCTCCCTTAAAATCCATTTACACCGCCTCCTTTGCCAAGCGTTTTTCTAAATAACGCACTAGCATACTGAGCGGAATTGTTAATATTAAATAAAACATCCCGACAAATATATAAACATCAAACGTAACAAACGTCTTCGTTGAAATTAAATCTCCTTGATACATTAAATCAGTACCAGCGATAATTCCGAGTATGGAAGAGTTTTTTACTAAATTGAGAAATTGATTTCCTAGAGGAGGAATTACGATTTTCATCGCTTGAGGTAAGACAACATAATACATCGCCTGTACATACGTTAACCCTGAAGACCTTGCTGCTTCCATCTGACCTTTCGCGACTGATAGAATACCAGCGCGAATGACTTCCGCAATAAAAGCTGCCGTATATACCGTAAGCGTAACTGTTCCTGCTACAAAACCATTTAAAGTAATTCCTATTACAGGTAAAGCGAAATAAAATATAAATGCAATTAATACGAGTGGAATATTTCTTACAAACTCTACAAAAGCTGATCCTACCCAATTTAAAATACGAATCGGTGCAATACGCATTACCGCCAAAATTACTCCTAAAATAAAGCTTCCTATTAATGCAATTACACTAGACATAACTGTATATTTAAACCCTTCTAAATACATATCAATGTTATTCGTTAATATAGAAAAATCAGGCACATATTCTCCCCTCTTTCTTTACAAGAAGAGGATGAGTACTCTCATCCTCTCACTCTTACTATTTATCAAGAAAAATAAAGTTTCACTTTACTTCTCTTGTTTTTGACCGATCCATTTTTCATACAATTTATCGTATTCCCCGCTCGCCTTCATATCTTTTAGTAAATTATTAATCTCTTTCGTTAAATCGTCTGCACCTTTTTGCACTGCAATTCCGTACGGTTCATCTGTGAAAATTTTTCCTACTACTTCATAATTAGCATCTTGTTTTGCCATTCCATAAAGAATCGCATTATCTGTCGTTAACACATCACCTTTACCTGCCTTTAACGCTGTAAATGCCTCACTATAATTTTCAAATTCTAATACAGTCGCTTCTGGTGACTTTTGACGAATGTTATTTGTAGATGTTGATCCTTTTACAGCTAATACTTTAACGCCTTGTTTTATATCATCGACGCTCTTAATATTGCTTCCTTTTTTCACAAGTAACGATTGCCCTGCTTTAAAATATACATCTGAAAAATCAACTTCTTTTTTACGTTCTTCCGTAATTGTCATTGTTGCGATAATTGCATCAATATCACCATTTTTCAGTAGTGGAATACGTGTTTTAGACGTTACTTCTTTTAATTCTAGTTTCTTTTCATCTCCAAGGATTTTTTTCGCAAGCGCCTTTGCGATATCAACATCAAATCCTTCTACCTGCCCTGTTGAAGGATTTTTCAAGCCAAATAAGTTCGTATCATTCTTCACTCCAACTACTAGTTTTCCGCGCTTCTTAATTTGTTCAACAGCCCCGCCTTGCTTCGTATTCGTTTCTTTCGCCTCATCTTTTTTACTTCCGCACCCAGCAACGACAAGTACGAATAAACATGAAAATACGATTAACGTAAACAACTTTTTCATTTTAAGCATGAAATTCCTCCTTTAATGATTTAACACTCTTCTTAAAAATAGACGCGCTCTTTCTTTTTCAGGACTTGCAAAGAATTGCACTGGTGTTGTATCCTCAATGATTTGGCCATCATCCATAAATAAAATTCGATCTGCTACTTCTCTTGCAAATCCCATCTCATGCGTGACGACGACCATCGTCATCCCTTCTTTAGCTAGCGTTTTCATAACATCAAGTACTTCCCCAATCATCTCCGGATCAAGAGCAGACGTAGGCTCATCGAATAGCATAATTTCCGGCTGCATCGCAAGTCCTCTAGCAATTGCTACCCTTTGCTGTTGTCCTCCGGATAATTGATGCGGATATACATTAGCCTTCTCCGGGATTCCTACTTTCTCTAAATAAAACATTGCTGTTTTCTCTGCTTCTTCTTTGGAAACTTTATTTACTTTAATCGGTGCTAGTGTAATATTTTGCAGAACTGTTTTATGTGGATATAAATAAAAATGTTGAAAGACCATCCCAATATTTCGCCGCAATTCATTCATGTCCGTTTTTTTATTGTGTACCTCTGTATTTTGTACAATTAATTCTCCATCTGTAATTGCCTCTAATTGATTTATACATCGAAGCAATGTACTTTTTCCTGATCCTGAAGGCCCGACAACTACTACCACTTCTCCTTTTTTCACTTGCACATTAATATTTTTCAAAACTTGAAAGTTACCATAATATTTATTTACATTACAAAATTCTATCAACATACTCCCCCCTTCCCCTAACAACGCATGTACATTCTTTTTATATTCAAAAATAGTCCCAAAAATAACTTTCAGCTTCAATTTGTCCATAAAAAAAGCAAAGGGTTTCCCCTTTGCTTTTTTCATTTCTATTCTATTAAGATACTTCTTCTTTCTTATCTTTCCCGTATTCATGCTCCCAAAAATCAGCATTTTTAATTCCTAATTCCTGCGGATCAAATACTGGATCTTTCCCTTCTTTTTTCTGCTTTTCATAATCTTTTAATGCGATCAATGCTGGTTTTTGTAGTAGTAAAATCGCGATAATGTTAACCCACGCCATAATCCCTACACCAATGTCACCTAAAGCCCAAGCCGTTGCAGCTGTTTTTACACAACCATAGAATACGACTCCTAAGAATACAAATTTTAGTACGATGGACATCCAAGGACGGTCTTTATCACGATTTAAGTATGCAATATTCGTTTCTGCAATGTAGTAATACGCCATAATTGTTGTAAACGCGAAGAATAGTAAAGAAATTGCAACGAAACCGTTTCCAAATCCAGGGAAAACAGATTCTACTGCTGCCTGTGTATAACCAGGACCCGGCTGCGCACCATTTAATTTATTAACGATAAAGTTTTTTCCGCTTGCATCAAATACGTTATACATGCCTGTAATAATCATCATAAATGCTGTTGCTGAACAAACAAATAATGTATCAATGTAAACGGAAAATGCTTGTACTAACCCTTGTTTAGCTGGATGTGATACTTCAGCAGCTGCCGCCGCATGGGCCCCAGTTCCTTGCCCTGCTTCATTGGAATAAATACCACGTTTTACTCCCCAAGAGATTGCTAAACCAATAATTCCACCAAAAGCTGCTTCTAATGCAAAGGCACTTTTTAAAATTAACATGAAAGCATCTGGTAATTTTTCAATATTCATAGCAACAATCACGCAAGCTACTAAAATATAACCAAGCGCCATAAATGGCACTACAACTTGCGCTACATTAACAATTCGCTTAACTCCACCAAAAATAATAAGCGCTAATGCCGCTACTAATACCGCTCCGGATACAGAAGTATTAATACCGAAAGCTGTTTCCAAACTTACAGCAATACTATTTGCCTGAACACCCGGTAACAGCATCCCCGTTGCAAGAATTGTTGCTGCAACGAATACTAATGCATACCATTTAACCCCTAACCCTTTTTCAATGTAATAAGCTGGACCACCACGGAATTGCCCTTGATGCTTCGTCTTATATATTTGTGCAAGTGTCGATTCTACATAAGCAGAACCTGCTCCTAGAAACGCGACCGCCCACATCCAAAAGACAGCTCCTGGACCACCAAATGCAACAGCCGTTGCAACACCCGCAATATTTCCTGTTCCAACGCGCCCTGATAAAGAAAGTGCTAACGCCTGGAACGAAGAAACACCAGCATCCGATTTTTCTCCTTGAAATGTAAGCTTCACCATTTCTCCTACATGCCTTACTTGTAAAAACCTCGTTCGAATGGAAAAATATAAACCTGCTCCTAAACATAAATAAACAAGTGCTGGACTCCAAACAATATTATTGATCCAACTTACGATAGCTTCCAACATTCCCCCTCCTCTTTTTATAAAGAATATTCAGAATATATATAAAATTATAAGTGTATAGCGAATCTAGGACAATATTATTTTAATAAAGTAAACATATTTTTGTATAAAAAAACAAAGTATATATTTGTTTTATATACTTTGTTTTGAACTAAATGTATTATATATTCACAATTGCTTCTTTTTTGATAATTCTTCCGTATAGCTCTTCCGATAATTTCAAGAAATTATCAGGCATATCTTTCCCTTTAAACTTCTTTTGAAGCGTTCCATATAAACCTATATCACGTAAGCGTAAAAATAGTGGTAACGATTCATACCAACTATCCACCAGCCTGTGCTCATATTCGTATCCTTTTCTTAACACTTGTAACTGTTTACGAGCGAATGTCGTCTTCTCCTCCACTGTCCACGGTGCAAAAAGGACCGAGTAATAAAGAACCATTGCCAAATCATGAATGAAGTAATTATAGGCAGCATCATCAAAATCAAAGATTGTTAGCTCTTTTCCATCATAATGGAAATTACCTGGATGAATATCGCCATGCATAAGACCGAACGTTTCTCTGCCAATTGGAAGAGTCTTTATTTCCTCCATTAATACAGCAGCAATCTCTTTCACTTTCTCATCTTCTAATTCATTAACAATGCTACTCTCGTCCTCTTCCCACGTATCACGGTAATCTGTTTTAGGATAATCCATTGTAAGGCGATGCAGTTGTCCAATCGCTTTTCCCCACGCTTCAAAGTAAGTATTTCCCCAATAAGGCGATTCCTCTCCTTTTACTTGCTCGCCTTTTGCATATGTAAATAAAGACGCGAAAAAGAACGTTCCATCCTCTGCTACAATTTCTTCTACAAGATTCTGAGACGTTGAATAAAGAGGTCCTGCTACCTTTGCCCCATTCTCCGCAACATATCGTAAAAAATCTAGTTCCGCCTCTACCTCTTGTTTAGAGCGATGAGAAGAATGCGTTAAACGTAATACGTAATCTTCATCATTATCACCCTTCGCCTTAAAAATATAATTTTCAAAATCTCCAAGTGGCTTTTCTTCCACTGTTACATGAAATTCTCTTGCCGCTCTTGCTAAAATTTCCTTTGTAAAAACACGTTCTACAGCTATTTCCATATGTATCCCTCCTATATATCTTCTTAATTCGACACAAATGTGAGAAGTACTGCTATGAAATTGAATAGTGCACAAAAGACAATGTAACGTAACTTTCAATCCTCTTTTTTTAAAAATAATTCAAGCATAAATTTCTCACAAACGACAAAAATTAACAGAAACAATTGCACTTTAAAAGAGGTGGAAATTATGACAGAGAAAAAAGAACAACAAGAGAGTAAAAAACAAAAGCATATGTTTCCATCACTTCCGGAGAACATTAATTACATTGAAAATAAACTTTCTCATTCTGATGATATAAAAAAATTAGATCTCCCTTTTCAAAACGGAAAAGGAACAATCTTATATATCGAATCTTTAGCAGATCCAAATCTAATTCATCAGTTAGCCCTTGAGCCTTTATTGACACGGTCAGACTTAGCTTTAGATAAAGCTTTTTCTACATTGAATATGACAAAAGAAACGAATTTAAATTATGGTGTGCAGCTTTTATTACAAGGTAAATCATTATATTTCCATGAGCAAGTCGAAAGCTTTTGTATTTTTGAAACAGCTCTATCTTTAAAAAGAGATATAACAGAGCCTGATAATGAAGGTATTGTACGTGGACCGCATACTGGTTTTGTAGAAGATTTAGCAACGAATTTAGCTTCTATTCGTAAACTCATTAAGAGTCCAAATGTAGTTGTTAAATATTTTACACTCGGTGAAGAAATGCACACGAAAGTAGCTATTGCTTATATTCAAAATATAGCTAATGATGATCTCGTTACCGAAGTAAAAAGAAGGCTAGAAACTATTAAAACCGATTCCCTTATGGCACCAGGTTATATACAAGAATTTATAGAAGATAATTCTTTCTCGCCATTTCCACAACAATTAAATACAGAGCGGCCAGATAGAACTGTCGCTAATTTAATGGAAGGCCGAGTTGCTATTTTATCCGATGGAGATCCAACAGCTCTTATCGTTCCTGTTACGTTATTCGCTTTCTATCAATCACCAGATGACTATAATAATCGCTGGATTGTTGGTTCTTTCGTCCGAATGATTCGCCTAGTGAGCTTCTTGATTGCCTTTCTCTTACCAGCTATATATATCGCAACCGTCGCTTTTCATCCTGATGTGTTGCCACTCGAGCTCGTTTATACAATTAAAGCTTCATTAGAAAAAGTACCTCTCCCTCCCATTTTTGAGGCTCTCTTAATGGAATTGATTTTCGAATTATTACGGGAAGCTGGTATTCGCTTGCCAAGCCGAGTTGGACAAACAATCGGTATTGTAGGCGGTTTAGTAATTGGTGATGCGATTGTAAAAGCTGGACTCGTTTCTTATACGATGATTATCGTTGTAGCTTTAACTGCAATTGCATCTTTTCTCGTTCCATCAAACGATATGAGTTCAGCAGTTCGTATTCTTCGTTTTCCATTAATGATTCTTGCTGCCATATTTGGATATGTAGGAATATCATTCGGTCTAATTATAACTTTCGTTCACTTATGTCAGCTTCATTCGTTTCATACACCATATCTTTCTCCTCTTGCACCTATGCGGATCAAAGATATGAAAGATTCTTTTGTAAGACTTCCAATTTGGTCGTTTTGGGAACGGCCTCATGATCCAAAGCCGAAAAAAATGCAACGACAGCATGTAACGAGAGAGGATGAGAATGGTGACAAACACGCAAAGTAAAATTTCACTTGTTCAATTTACCTTTTTCGTTATTCAGTGCCAAATCGGAGTTGGTATACTTTCTTTACCAAACCGTCTTCACCCAATAGCGAAAGGTGGCGGATGGATTTCTGCTCTCATCGCTGGTCTTGCAATTCAACTTATTATTTTACTTATGTGGTTTTTGTTAAGAAGATTTCCTGATGCAACTATGTATGAAATTTCTTCTATAATGTTTGGGAATAAATTCGGAAAACTATTAGGATTTTCATATGTTCTTTATTTTACACTTATCGGTATGACCGTTATGTTAAATGCTTGTAATGTCATTAAAGTATGGGTTTTGCAAGCAACCCCTTGGTCTGCAATTCTCATACTATTTACAATAGCTTGCTGCTATGTAGCCTATAATACATTTAAAGTAATTGTAAGATTTTATGTCATGGCTTCTATTCTCATTTTGCCCATGGCTCTTTTAATTGCACTAGGTTTTTCACGAGCTGATTTTTCTTATATTTTTCCAATTACAGAAGCCGGATGGTGGAATATTATTCAAGCTTCAAAGGAAACCATTACAGCTATGTATGGTTTTGAAATTATTCTGATCGCTTTTCCAAAAGTAAATGGGAATCCTGTTGCACGGCTAAAGGCCATTTCTATCGCTAATGGATTTGTAACTCTTTTTTACACTTTTACCGTTTGGATTTGCTTTATTGTATTTAGTCCAAAACAAGTTGAGCTTATTCCAGAACCAGTTGCTTACTTATTACGCTCTCTCCATATTGGGATTATAGACCGAACAGACCTAATTTTCATTCCAATTTGGATGATAACTGTTGTAGCCTCCATCGCTAGTTATTACTGTGCTGCTTCAATAGGAATTGGACATATATTCAATCTTGCTAATCATAAAAAAGCTGTTCCAATCGTTGGTATTATTGCTTTTAGTGTAGCCTTATTTATAGATACACCTGAGGAGCTTAAAGTACTTGCTACATTTACTGATAAATTCACCTATATTTTTATAGTAATTCTACCTTTTTTATTTCTTCTCTATTCCTTATTCAGAAATAAGAAAGGAGCTCCATATGCACAAAAAAACAATTAAATTATGTAGCATATTGTGCGCTAGCTCACTTCTTTCTGGTTGTTGGGATCAAGAACCTTTAAGAGATGCGAGATTAGCTTATAGTATTGGCTTTGATATTACAGAAGAAAATAAACTGCAGCAAACCATTGAACTCGTAAAGAGTTCGAGTGGGGATCAATCTTCATTTAAAAATGAAGTACATTCAGCAACTGGCTATAACATACGTGATACAAGTGATTCTTTAAGAAAAAACGTTACTGGTAATATTCGTTATTTCAAATATGGAGTAGAACTATTAGGAACAAAAATCCAAAAGAAAGGCATACTCCCTTATTTAGACGTTGGATTTAGAGATCCAACAAATCCAACCGCATTAGTAAAACTTATATCAGTAGATGGGGAAACGGATAAAATACTTGCCCAAAAGAAGGTAGGAAATTTATTAATTGGAGACTTTTTAAAGAAAAAAGTACAGAGCTTAGAAGACATGAGTATATTTCCAGATGAAACTTTAGAAACGGCCGCTACAAAAATGTTAGATCCCGGAAAAGATTTCACCCTCCCATCTATAAAGCTAAAAGGAAAAGAAGTTGTAACCAATGGGATAGCTCTATTTAACAAAGATAAATTAACTGGACTTTTACCTTTACGCCAATCGGTACTCTTCGTATTACTAACTGATAAAATGGGGAAAAGCGCTCGCATAACCCAAAAACTTACAAATAACGATTCATCTAGTACATCTGACTATCTTACAATTGAAGTAAGTAATCGAAAGTTAAAACGAGACTTAAAAATAACAACAGATAAAAAAGGAAATGTTTATGCTCACATTAAGCTCCAACTAAAAGTTATAGCACTTGAGGCTCCAAGAGATAATCTTTATAAAATGAGTGCAAGAAAAAAACTAAATAAAGAATTATCAAAGCAACTTACAAAAGAAGCAAAACAAATAACAAAAAAGCTACAAAAAGCAAACTGTGATGCTTTCGGTATCGGCAGACACCTTATCGCTTATCATCCTGATTTATGGAAGAAAAAAAATTGGAATAAAGATTATGCAAAAGTAAAATTTAAGCCTGAAGTAGAAGTAAATATTTTGTATAGTGGTGTCTTAAAATAAAAGGTTGTATGCCTCCTCGGCATACAACCTTTTATTTCGTATATCGATATACAATTGATTCATATGGTCTTAAATTTAAATTATTAATGTCCACACTTGAATCTTTATAATTTGATACTACTACTTCTTGTTTCATACCATCTACTTGAACATGAACTGGTACGGAATATGTGATGTCTTCTCCATAAAAGTTATTTATAACAAGTAGTACTTCATTCTCTACAGTACGTGTATATGCCCAAATCTTAGGATGATTTTCATCTAAAATAGCATACTCTCCTTCTGTAATAACATCATATGTTTTTCTTAGTTCAATTAGTTTTTGATAATGATAAAATACAGACTCATTATCTTCTAATGCCTTCTCTACGTTTATTTCTTTAAAGTTTTCAGCGACCGAAATCCAAGGTGTACTTGTTGTAAACCCGCTATTTATCTCTTCATTCCACTGCATCGGAGTGCGAGAGTTGTCACGAGATTTCTGCTTTAAAATCCCTATAATCTCTTCTTTTGATAGCCCTTCTTTTAGCTTTATATCGTATATATTTAACGATTCCACATCACGATATTGCTCGATGGACTCAAATTTAGGATTCGTCATACCGATTTCTTCCCCTTGATAAATATAAGGCGTTCCTTGCAGCATGTGCATGGCTGTCGCTAACATTTTTGCAGATTCGTTTCGGTACTTTCCATCATCACCAAAGCGTGACACGATGCGAGGCTGGTCATGATTACACCAAAATAAAGCATTCCATCCTTCGCCCTTTTGCATTTCAATTTGCCAGTTAGACATAATCTCTTTTAATTTAATAAAATCAAACTCTGCTTTCGTCCACTTATCACCATTCGGATAATCTACTTTTAAATGATGGAAACTAAACGTCATGCTTAGTTCATTGCGCTCAGGGTTAGAATATTTAATACAATTATCAATTGTCGTAGATGACATTTCTCCAACTGTAATTACATCTTTTCCTTCAAAAACATTTCGGTTCATCTCTTGTAAATATTCATGAACACGCGGACCATCTGTATAATACTTGCGCCCATCACTTGTCGCAGTACTACCTTCATCGTTTAAGAAGCATTGGTCTTTTGAAATTAAGTTAATGACATCTAATCGGAATCCTGTTACTCCTTTATCCAGCCAAAAACGCATCATATCATATACTTCTTCACGAAGTTTTTCATTTTCCCAATTTAAATCAGCTTGTGTTTCATCAAATAAATGTAAATAATATTGCTCCGTCTTCTCATCATATTTCCAAGCAGATCCACCAAACTTAGACTGCCAATTATTTTTTTCATCACGCCAAATATAGTAACTACGATATGGACTATTTTTATCTTCCTTCGCTTCTTTAAACCACTTATGTTCAGTCGAACTATGATTTACAACAATATCAAGCATAATCTCAATGTTACGTACTTTCGCTTTTGCTAAAAGTTCTTCAAACTCTTCCATCGTTCCGTAAGATGGATCAATGCTGTAGTAATCACTTACATCATATCCATTATCATTTTGTGGTGATTGGTATATCGGTGTTAACCATATATAATCCACTCCGAGTTCTTTTAAATAATCTAGTTTCTCTGTAACCCCTTTTATATCACCGGTTTCTCTATTGTAATAACTATTAAAGCTCTTCGGATAAATTTGATAGACTACACTTTTATGCCAATCCTTCATGTTTAACTTCCTCCTACTTCTGTTTGACTCTTTTTGCAAATAACCATGTTAAAGTAAATGGGATTACAACTGCAATAATCATTCCTACAATAAAAATTGGAATCGATTTCGGAATGATAGAAATAAATGCTGGCAATCCGCCAATTCCGATAGCAGGTGCTAATACACCATTTAATGTAATGAATATCGCTGCCACAGCAGACCCTATAATCGCTGCATAAAACGGGAACTTATTTCGTAAATTCACACCAAACATCGCTGGTTCTGTAATACCGAAGTATGCTGAAATGGCTGATGTCGATGCCATACTTTTATCATTTTGATTTTTAGAAATCCAGAACATCGCAAGTGCCGCACTACCTTGCGCAATGTTAGAAAGAGCGATCATCGGCCAAATAAATGTACCACCATGTTGTGCAATTAATTGTAAATCAATTGCAATAAACATATGATGCATACCTGTAATTACGAGCGGTGCATATAATGCTCCAAATAATACTGCTCCAACTACTGGTACTGTTTCATATACACCTACTAATCCTACTGTTAATAAATCTCCGATATGACGTGTAACCGGACCGATAATTCCTAATGCTAACACACCTGTCACAACGATTGTTGTAATTGGTACAACTAATAATTGAATTGCATTTGGTACATGTTTCTTTAAAAAGATTTCTACTTTACTTAACACAAATGCAGCTACTAAAACAGGTAAAATTTGTCCTTGATATCCTACCTTCTCAATTTGGAACAGTCCTAAAATATTGAAGTACTCAATCTTTTGACCCTCTAAACCAGTCGCTGCTTTTCCATAGTCCCAAGCGTTTAATAAGGCCGGATGCACAAGCATTAATCCCATAACAATCCCTAGTATTGGACTACCACCAAAACGCTTCGTTGCTGACCACCCGACAAGTGCTGGTAAGAATACGAATGCTGTATTGGCCATCATATTAATTAAATCCCAAAGCCCGCCTAAGTTCGGATAAACATCTAATAAATTTTTCCCATCAAAAAATAAGTCCTTTGCCCCTAATAGATTGTTAATACCCATTAGTAAACCAGCTGTTACGATCGCTGGTAATATCGGCATAAATACATCCGAAAATATTTTTACAAACTTTTGAGCTGGATTTAACTTCTGATTTCCAGAGTCTTTTACGTCAGCTACAGTCGATTCTTTCATACCTGCAAGCGTTATCAATTCAGCGTAAACACGATCTACATCCCCTGGACCAATTACAACTTGAAATATACCAGCGTTATGAAACGCTCCTTTCACTAATGAAACAGACTGTAATTTATCATTATCTATTTTACTTTCATCTTTTAAAGCGATACGGAGCCTCGTCACACAATGTGCAGCTTGTTCAATATTGTCTTTCCCACCAATATACTGCAACACTTCCTCTGCTGTTTTACGATAGTCTTTCCCCATATTCCCGTCCCTCTTTTCTTTTTTTGATACCGTTTACAATTACATATTAACTCGTATATATAAGTTAGTCAATACTCGTATATACGAGTTTGTGTTTTTTTTATAAAAAAAAGAGATGAAACAATATTTTGTTCCACCTCTTTACTTCCTGCGTGCCACATCCGAAAAGTGAAAAATATCTAAACGGTGGCGTGATTCTGTATATTCAAACTGACTTCCATCATACAAATGTGTAAAGTTTTTCACAACGACAACATAGTCTGTTCCATTTAAATCTAAATACTTTCTGTCATCCTCTGTACATGGCTGTACTTCTATTACCCTCTGCGAATAACTAATATGTAGCCCAAGCTCTTTCTCGATGTATTTATAAATCGATGCAGTTGCAATTTCTTTCGTTAATCCTGGAATAAACTCAGATACAAAATGATTTATATCTAAAATTACTTTTTCTCCATCAATATTTCGTACACGTTTAATATGGTCAATCTCTGTTTTTTCTTTCACGTTTAATAACTTTGCTACGTCTTCCGTCGCTTCGATTTTCTCCATTTCTACGACATCTGTAATACAATCACGCCCTAAACGTTCATTTTCTTCTTGAAAGCTTACAATACCACCGAAATTAAACTCAATGTTTTTTCGCTTTAAAACAAAAACACCTTTTCCATGAATTTTTTGCACATATCCACGCTCTTGCAGTAAATCTACTGCTTTTCTTACCGTACCTCGGCTTGCCTCATACTGCTTCATTAATTCTGTTTCTGATGGGATTTTGCATCCTTCTTTTAATTGCTTATTATCAATAGACTTACTGATTTCTGTATAAATTTGTTCATACTTACTCATCATCTACACTAGCCCCTTGTCACCTTCTAATTCTATATGTATTATACCATGCTACACTCTTCTGCCAATCTCTCACTTATTTTCCAGTATAGGAAAAATACAGGTGAATTTTTAATCTCTAAAACGGATTTTTATAAAAATTTTTATATTTTTCTTTTCATTCAAAAAAACATGTAGTATACTAACTTCAAAATCAGAGGAGAGAGGGAGCAAAGAACTATGCTTACTTATACAACAATTGTAGTTACATTTGCACAAAAACATCATCATCATACTTAACCCTTGAAACCTAGCGGAAAATTACGCGTAGGTACAAGGGTTATTCCCGTTGTACCTACGTCAGGCGAAGAGCCATGTAGGTATTTTTTATCTACATGGCTCTTTTTTTATTGTCAAAAAGGCTAGTAAAAAATGATGTTTAAGCAAAACTTACTACAAAGGAGTTAACAAAAATGGAAACGAAAAAATGGGGATTATGGGTTTTAACAGCATTTGTTATCGGGAATATGGTTGGCGGCGGCGTATTTATGCTTCCAGCAAATTTAGCACAAGTATCAGGTCCAATGGGTTCTACACTCGCATGGAGTATTACAGGCCTTGGCGTATTTATGATTGCACTTGTATTTGGAAATTTAGCGATTCGGAAACCAGAATTAAAAGCTGGACCACAAAGCTATGCTCAAGCGATGTTTCCTTCAAAAAAAGCTGGTAAAGTTGCAGGATATAGTATGGCATGGGGATATTGGGCTGCTAACTGGGCTGCAACAGCATCTGTTATTATTTCCTTTGCTGGATATTTATCAACGTTCTTTCCAGTTTTACAAAGTAAGCAAATTCTTTTTTCAATAAACGGATTTTCACTAGAACTCGGAAAAGGGTTAACTTTCCTCATATGTAGCCTTATGCTGTGGGGAATTCAATATATTCTTTCTCAAAATATTGATCGAGCTGGAAATATGAATCTACTTGCTACCATTGCAAAAATTATCGGATTTACAATGTTTATTGTAATTACATTATTCATTTTCAATGCCTCTAATTTCGGAGACGGTCAAACCTTTATGAATGAAGCTGGACAATCCATCTCGTTAGGTGGACAAATCAATTCAGCTGCTATTGCAACCCTCTGGGCATTTATCGGTATTGAATCAGCAGTTATGCTTTCTAATCGTGCAAAATCACAGCGCGATGTAAAAAAAGCTACGATTTTCGGATTAATTATCGCTCTTCTTATTTACATGTCAATTACTTTACTTACAATGGGAGCTCTTCCGCAAGATGCTTTAAAAGAGTCTCAAAAACCATTAGTAGACGCATTAAATTTAGCAATTGGAAATAAAGGTGCATATATAATGGCTTTACTCGCTCTTATATCTTTATTTGGATCTACAGTTGGCTGGATTGTTGTTAGTTCAGAAGTACCTTACCAGGCAGCAAAGAATGGACTTTTCCCTAAGTTTTTCGGGAAAACAAATAAAAAAGGTAGTCCTTCAAAATCATTATTGATTACAAATGTAATGACGCAAATCTTCTTATTTTCAACGATTTCTGGTACTGTTTCAGAAGCGTATAGTTTCGCTATCGTCGTAGCAACATTAGCCTATTTAATTCCATACCTTGTTTCTACTCTGTACCAATTCAAACTGGTTATTACAGGAGAAACGTATGATATAATGCCTGGTTCTCGAATAAAGGACGGGATCATTACTACATTGGCATTTGTATACTCAATTTGGGTTATCAAAACGGGAACTGCTGATTTAAAAACGTTCTTCTTAGGAATTGGATTGTTCGTATTAGGTCTTATTCTTTATCCCGTACTAATGAAAGACTCACAAAAAACGAATTAAAGAAAGAGAAGCTGCTGGCTTCTCTTTTTTATTAAAAATCTGTAATTAACTTTTCTTTTAGCTCTCCTACAGATAAAGGTTTCGCATAATAAAATCCCTGTACATAATCACAGCTCATTGATTGTAATAAACTCTCTTGTTCTACTGTTTCTACCCCTTCAGCAACTACTGCTAAATTTAAACTATGAGCAATTTCAATAACAGATTTTACAATCGTTCGTTCTGGCTGTGCGTGATCATAATGAAATTCACGAATAAAATTACGATCAATTTTCACAATATCCAGTGGTAGTTGTTTTAAATAATATAAGGAAGAATAGCCAGTTCCGAAATCATCCAAAGCAATTAAAACACCCATATTTCTTAATTCTTGTAATGTAGCAATAATATAATCAAAATGGCGAACTGCAATGCTTTCCGTTATTTCTAATATTAAACGGTTCGGAGGAAAACCAGTTCTCTTTAAAATGCTACGTACAGACAAAATAAAACGTTTCTGCATTAATTGTTGTATAGATAAATTCACAGATAACTTTAGTCCTTCTTGATAATTTGGCAATGTTTTAAACAATCGGCATGATTTTTCTAATACCCAGTCTCCTAGCTTTATAATAAGTCCAGACTCTTCAGCTACGGGGATAAATTCGCTTGGTGAAATAGGTCCATCTTCTGTCATACATCGTACTAAAGCTTCTATACCAGAATATCTCTTCGTTTTCAAATCAATAATAGGCTGCAATGCTACATCTAACTCTTCATCACGAATTGCCTTTTGCAAAGCAAACTCAACTTTCATTCTGCGATTTATTTTCGCGCGTAGCTCATCTGTAAAGAAACATGCAGCATTTCTCCCCTGTTCTTTTGCACTATACATAGCTAAGTCAGAGTTTTTCAATAACGTTTCCACATCTTGTCCGTCTTGTGGATAAGAACAAAGTCCTAGACTAGCTGAAATGTATACTTCATGGCCTTCAAGCATAAATGGTGCCTGGAAACATGACAACACAGATGTCGCTAACTGCCTCATATCATCTTGTCTATGATTTTTTGTTAACAGCACAAATTCGTCGCCACCTAGCCTAGCCAGAACATCTTTCTCTCCTAGTACATAATGCAACCGTGAAGCAACTTCGCTTAAAAGTAAATCCCCTATCATATGACCTAACGTATCATTTACTAATTTAAAACGGTCCAAATCAAAGTAAATCATACCAAATTCTTTTTTATCTGCAATCAATTTATTAACGGTCGTTATTAATTGTAAACGGTTAGGCAAACTCGTTAAAGCATCATGATAGGCAAGTTCCCTATAACGACTTTCACTTAGCCGCAATCTATGTTCCGCTTCTTTTCTACTACTAATATCATTTCGAATTGCGATAAACTGGTATGGCTCTCCTTTTTCATTTAAAAATGGAACAATTGTTGTTTTGACCCAATAATATGTACCATCTTTTGCTCGATTCCGAATCTCACCTGTCCATACTTTCCCATTCAAAATACGTTTCCATAAGTTTTGAAAAAAGGTTTTCGGATGATGTCCTGAATTTAAAATACGGTGATCTTTTCCAATTAATTCTTCTCTTTTATATTTAGAGATTTCACAAAATTTATCATTTACATATGTAATAAGACCTTTTCGATCTGTAATTGCAACAATTGAAGACTCATCTAATGCTAACTTTAAATCTCGCAATGAAGAGTCATATAATGCATGACCTCTCTGTTCTAGCATGCGCATCTCTCCTTGCTTCCTATCTGACTAAAACACAACCTGTTTCTCTTCATAGAAATAGAGATATTTCATTTTCTAATACTAGCCCATTACATAAATTATCTTTTTAAATAGACCGATTAAAATAACATAATATTATTTGTAATAAAAAGCAATATTATACTGTTTCAATTATAACTAGTAGCTTCTCATCTCCCTAATTATCTCGTGCCTTATTATACTGCAATCCCTTTAAGTGGCTCTATCCAATCCTTATTTCCAAATAAGTCCACTCATGTCTGGTTTCTTTGTTTTTTAATAACGAAATAGAAATTAGACCATACTAAATAACTATTCACGAATAATAATATGAAAACCTACATTAATGTATATGTTTTTGAATTACAATAACAAAATATTAACATATTTTCACCTTAATTTTGGAAGTATTTTATAAATAAATACCATATTAAACTAAAAAAGAGGATAGCCTCTTTTTTAGTTTAATATGAATAGGGTATTTGCTGATAACCTGGGTATGGCATTGGATACGCTACAGGGTATGGTGACGGATAAGTTACTGGATATGGAGCTGGATAATATCCTCCACTTGTTGTACCTGTTAATGCACCAGCTGTCAGTCCGCCTAACACTCCTCCTGCAAAGCTTCCAGGGAAAAATCCGCCTCCCCATGAACTACCACCCCAGCCCCAGCCGCCTCCGTGATGATGATGATGATCATAGTGATTGTGTCCTCCATGGTGATGCTGTCCGCCGTTATGATTGTGCCCACCATGATTGTGTCCTCCATGGTGATGATTCCGATAGTACAATCCATTATTTTCTATATAATTCATGTTTCTCCGCTCCTTTTCGATTTTTTCATTTTCATATGCATTAAGAGTGGGATAAAAATGTGATAGTACACTGTATGTAGGACAAATGCGGAAAGTATAGGTGAAATGTCTATATTTTGTAAAAAAAGCAAAACACCTTATAATAAAGATGTCATATTACATCTTCTATTTAGGAAGTCTATATTGAAAAAAGATTAGGGGAATTATATAGAAATGAAGAAGCCTATCGTTCAGTTACTATTAATATTTACAATTGTATCTATCGTTCTGTTCCTATTAAATACATCGTATATTTCGTTATATACATTTGTCGGTGCTCTATGGTCCATCACAATCGTAGGAATTTCATTCGTTATCTTTATAGAAAATAGATCTCCACAAAGCACATTGGCATGGTTTTTAGTATTAGCACTTCTTCCTATTATAGGTGTGCTTTTATACGCTATTTTCGGGCGCAGCCGCTGGAGAAGAAAAAAACATCTCCATCGTTCAGAAGAACAAAGAAAATTATTCCGTGAAATATTAGAAGGAAGAAGACTAGAGTTATTACTCACAGTCCCACTAAATGAACGTTCCATACATTTAACAGAAGTCATACAAAAATTTGGAGGCGGTCCTGCCGCAGATAAAACAACTACAAAACTTTTAACAAACGGAGATCAAACATTTTCAGAAATTTTGCGAGCTATAGAGCAGGCAAAACATCATATACATATTCAATACTACATTTATAAATCTGATGAAATTGGTACAAAAGTTCGAGATGCTTTAATACAAAAAGCAAAAGATGGTGTTATTATACGCTTCCTTTATGATGGTCTTGGAAGTAACACGTTAAGAAGACGATTTTTGCAACCTATGAAAGAAGCTGGGATTGAAATTGTAGAATTTGACCCTATTTTTTCAGCTTGGTTACTTGAAACTGTCAATTATCGTAATCATCGAAAAATCGTTATTGTAGATGGAGAAATTGGTTTTACCGGAGGACTCAATGTCGGTGATGAATATCTTGGCCGTTCAAAGAAATTTCCCGTTTGGCGTGATAGTCATTTAAAAATAGAAGGAAAAGCATTATATAAATTACAAGCAATCTTTCTAGAAGACTGGCTCTATGCCTCTAGTGGTTTAAATACTTATTCCTGGGATCAATTCATGAATAGACAATACTTCCCAGGTAAAGAGATTTCAAATGCAGAAGGTGCTGTTCAAATCGTAGCAAGCGGACCAAGCTCTGATGATAAAAGTATTCGTAATACATTATTAGCTGTTATGGGCTCTGCAAAAAAATCCATTTGGATCGCTACACCCTACTTTATTCCAGACCAAGAAACTTTAACATTATTACGCTTAAGTGCAATTGCCGGAATAGATGTACGGATTTTATATCCAGGTAAAAGTGATAGTATCATTAGTGATCAAGCATCTCAATCCTATTTCACTCCGCTTTTAAAAGCTGGTGCTTCTATTTACAGTTATAAAGATGGTTTTATGCATGCAAAAATTGTACTCGTTGATGATACAATTGCAACTATTGGAACAGCGAACATGGATGTACGTAGCTTTGAATTGAATTACGAAATTATTAGCGTACTTTATGAATCAAAAACAGTTCACGATATTAAACGTGATTTTGAAGAAGATTTTAAACACTCAACTGAAATTAAATGGAACTCTTTCCAAAAAAGAAGTATAAAAAAACGCATATTGGAGTCTTTCATGAGGCTCATTTCTCCTTTACTGTAGGCAATCAACTTCATCTTGATTGCTTTTTCTTTTCCCTTTATCCTCCTTCCTTTTCTTTGCATACCATATTAAAACAAGTTATCATAAGATGTATTACTTTATGAAAATAATGTTAGGTGGGAAATACATGTTAGAACAATTTCATATACATGCTGATTTAAAACAACAGCTTTCTACGATTCATGAAAAGAATAAACAAGAAGCTGGTGAAAATGCTCATTTAATCGGTACTAAAATATATAAAGCATCTGATAATAGCATTATCGAAGATGCGATTACAGCACTTCTTCTTGGCAAGAACATTCTATTAAAAGGACCGACTGGTAGTGGTAAAACAGTACTAGCGGAAACACTTTCTTCTTTATTCCAAAAACCAATGCATAGCATTAACTGCTCTGTCGACTTAGATGTAGAAGGTATTTTAGGATACAACACACTACAAACGAAAGATGGTGCATCTGAAGTTTCATTCGTTAACGGTCCTCTTATGAAAGCAATGAAGAACGGTCACTTCTTATATATTGACGAAATCAATATGGCAAAACCTGAAACTTTACCGCTACTTCACGGCGCATTAGATTACCGTAAAATGATCACAAACCCATTTACACAAGAGGTTGTATACGGTGATGAAGAATACCGTGTAATTGCTGCGATTAACGAAGGTTACGTTGGAACAAGTGAACTAAATGAAGCATTAAAAAACCGTTTCGTTATTATTGAAGTTCCTTACATTCAAGGTGACACATTAAAAGAACTATTATTAGCAGAGTCAAAATTAAATGATGTTGCAACAATTGAAAAGTTTGTTGCATTTGCAAGCGACCTTATGCCTTTAGCTCGCGATGGACGTGTAAGTGAAGAAGCAGCAAGTATTCGTGGTATTATCGATGCATGTGATTTAGGTGTATATATTCCTGTTATGCGAGCTATTGAACGAAGCATAATTGCAAAACTTAATGATGAAACAGAACAAATGACTGTCCGTGAATTAGCAGAAAGTTATTTCTTTGAGGGATAATTTATGAGACAAATTTTTAGTGACAAAAAAATTGATGCGTCGCTGTTTCTACAAATGGAAAACTTAATGTATGCCCTTCTAAAAGAAGACGATGCCTATCTTGAATACGGCTATAAAGCATACTACGACGAAATTGAAAAGAAAGTTGTCATTAGTCACTTTTGGGATGATCGAAAAGAAGAAGATACAGTAATCGGATTAAAAAGCGAAGTGTTCTTAAAAGCACTTGGTAATAAACATTACTCGGACATGACTTTAATTCGTTCTTATGCGATTGAATTGCAAGAATCGCCCCTAAAAAAGTTTTTAACACAATTATTTGTTCTATTAGAAGATTTACGCGTTGAGGAAATCGTAAAGAACTTACGTCCTGGCACGAAACATGTTTTTAAACGCCGAAAAGAAATGTACCGCAATTATTTCGGCTCTCAAAATGAAATAAACCGCGTTCGTAATTATCACGGTGATCGTCTATTTTGCCTATGCTATCTTTCATTAACGAGCGATAAATATGAAATGTTTAATAATGAATATTTTGAGCAAATTGAAGCGATTTTACATGAAACATTCCAAGCACGTAATACAGAAGATATTATGTATATCGTTGAGAAAATTCGCTATCGCTTAGAGGCGCTTCTTGAAAGTGATATGCTTAACAACTATTTCGGACATGCTCCACTTTACTTATCTGTCATTGCAGACGAAAAGAACTGTCGCGTCGAAGATTTAGCAAATGATGATACGCAGCTCATAGATGACGATGAAAATAAAAACAAAATGGATGAAAGTTTCTCCACATGGCATCGTGAAAATAAAAATAACGAAAACGAAAACTTTTTACGCTTTGAATTAGAAAGCGGAACAAAAACAAACATGATGGGCGATACTGCTCGTGAATCAGAAGATGGCGACCAGGCACTTGGTTCTGTACAAGGTACTTCTCAAAAAAGTACACAATCCAACTTTGATGGCGCTGATACAGAAGAAGCAAGGGCTTCACACGCTTCTAGCCAGCACGACGGTGCATATGGTAAGTATAATGTAGGTGCTTCTCATACATTTAAAGAAGCTCGCAAAGCAAATATCGATGAGAAAAAAGATTACCAAGCTATCAAATCAGTCGTCAATAAAGATGTAAAAGAATTAAAGAAAATTATCGAAAAAACGATTGAAAATAAAACGAATGCGAATAGTGATAAATATTACGGAAGACTTCGTAAGAAATTCCTTCGTATTTATACCGAAAAACAACCGCGGATGTTTTATAAAAAAGGACAAGAGTCACAAGAACTCGATGTTGCATTCCAACTGTTAGTTGACTGTTCTGGTTCTATGTATAACAAAATGGAAGAGACGAAGAAGAGTGTTGTACTATTCCATGAAGCTTTAAAATCTTTAAAAATCCCGCACGCTATTAGCGGATTTTGGGAAGATGCCTCTAGCGCTAAACCTGAAGATAAGCCGAACGTTATCCATGAAGTTGTAAATTATAAAAACTCAACGTTACCAAACGTTGGTCCAGAAATTATGCAACTTCGTGAAGAAGAAGATAACCGCGACGGATATATTATTCGTATCGTTTCTGAAAAGCTTGCCAAAAGACCTGAGAAACACAAATTCTTACTAGTCTTCACAGACGGTGAGCCTTCTGCGCTAGACTATCAACAAGACGGAATTTTAGATACGCATGAAGCTGTTAAACTCGCGCGTAAAAGTGGTATGGAAGTAATCGGTATCTTCATCGAAGAAGGCGAAGCGAAAGAAGCAACTTATCAATTGATGAAAAACATTTATAACCATCACTTCTTAGTTGCAAATCACGCTGAAGATTTACGATTGAAGATTAAACCATTACTGAAAAAATTATTACTGAAGACGATTGAATAGAAAATAGGAGCCTTGTGGCTCCTGTTTTTTCGTTCAATTACTTTGTTTCTGGTTGAAACTTGTATGGAATGGCTACTTCTAACAAAGATTCAAATCCTCCGTCATAGTATGGGAAGCGCTCATTCGCAATTGTTCGATCCACCCACTCTATTGCAGAAATTTCACCTTCATCTTCCGCAATAAGTTCACCTTTTACTACATTCGCTCGGAATGTAAAAAATAGCGCATGATTCCCTGATTCTTCAAAGAATTTTTCATTGATCGCAACAAGTCCACCTAACGTAGCAGTTAAACCTGTCTCTTCTTTCACTTCTCTTATTAGTGCTTCCTCTAATATTTCACCTTTTTCTACAGCCCCGCCTGGCAATGACCAAACGTTTTGTTCTACATTATGTACCATTAATATTTTATCTGTTTCTTCGTCATGTATTAGTGCATATACGACATCAACTCTTTGCATGTTGCATTTCCCCTTCAATTAACTCATCCATTGTAAATAAGGAGTGCAACTGCAATCCATCTTCTAATAAGTTATCTCTTCCTTCTTTTGTTCGTTCAATCACACCTAGAACATGATTAACTTTCGCACCTAGTTCTCTTAAATCTTTCGTGCTTAATAATATTTGACCGCCTGTCGTAATGACATCTTCAACAACACAAACATTTTTCCCAGCAATATCAACACCCTCTGCCAACTTACATGTGCCGTACTTCTTCGCTTCTTTTCTTACAAGTACGACTGGTATACCTGTTTGTAAAGATAATGCCGTTGCTACTGGAATTCCTCCCATCTCTAAACCAGCGAGTGCTTCTGTATCAGGAGGAATGAGCTCTTTCAACTGTTTAGTAATTTCTAATAACAGTACTGGATTAGATTCAAATAAGTACTTATCAAAGTATTGATTTGATACTTGTCCTGATCGAAGTTTAAATGTTCCCGTTAAACGTGACGTATTGTAAATTTCCTTTGCTAACTCCCATTTCTCCATTCCTTGTCTCCCCTTTACACACAAATTAACTCATTCTATCACATTTGTAATTATTTGCATATTCCCAAAATACAAATAAAAAGAGTCGATTCCTAAGAATCGACCCTTCCTATTAATTCATCACTAACTCAGCTGCAAGCTTTTTTTTTAACTTAGCCAGCATGTCAGTTGTCATTTTATCTAAATCGTATTCTGCTTTGAAGCCCCACTCTTTCATTGCTGCTGTTGCGTCAATAGAGTTTGGCCAGCTATCAGCGATTGTTTGACGAGCTGGATCTACTGCATAATCCATTGTAAACGTCGGAATGTGTTTACGAATTGACGCTGCAATTTGCTCTGGCTCGAAGCTCATTGCTGTAATGTTAAATGCATTTCTATGCACTAGCTTACTTGGATCAGCTTCCATTAATGAAATGATCGCTTGTAAAGCATCAGGCATATACATCATGTCCATGTACGTTCCTTCAGCAATGTATGAGGTGTATACACCTTTTTTAATCGCCTCATAGTAAATTTCAACGGCATAATCAGTCGTTCCGCCTCCTGGAGGAGCTACATAAGAAATTAAACCTGGGAAACGGACACCGCGCGTATCTACACCAAACTTTTGATAATAATAATCACATAGTAATTCTCCTGCTACTTTGTTTACCCCATACATCGTAGTAGGACGCTGAATTGTATCTTGCGGTGTATTATCTTTTGGCGTCGATGGACCGAATGCACCGATAGAACTTGGCGTGAAGAACTTACAGTTTAATTCACGAGCTGCTTCTAGAGCATTTACAAGTCCACCCATATTTAAATTCCATGCAAATAACGGATTTTTTTCTGCTGTTGCTGAAAGTAAAGCTGCTAAATGAATAATTGTATCTACTTCATTACGCTTTGCGATATCATGTAGTTTTTGTCCATCTGTTACATCTAACGTTTCAAATGGACCAGACGTTACTACTTCACTGTCTGTTTCACGAATATCTGTTGCAATAACATTTGATGCGCCGTATACATCACGAAGTTTCATTACTAGTTCAGAACCAATTTGCCCTAAAGAACCGGTTACTAGAATTTTTTTCATTTTCCCCACTCCTCATTTGCAAGCTATTCAAAAGATGTCGTTACTTAAATGATGCCCATTTCTTTCCCTACTTTTTCATACTTACGAATTGCTTCATCTAACATTTCTTTCGTATGAGCTGCTGTAGGCATATTACGAACACGACCTGTTCCTTTTGCTACAGTTGGGAACACGATAGATTTTGCATATACGCCTTCTTCATTTAGACGTTTACTAAATTCTTGTGTTAATACTTCGTCACCAATAATACAAGGTGTAATTGGCGTTTCACTTTCTCCAATGTTAAAGCCAAGTTCTTTTAACCCTTGTTTTAAATAGCGACCGTTTTCCCATAGACGATCATGTAACTCTGTGCTTTCCATTAAGATTTCAATTGATCTCATGCAAGCTGCCGCATCAGCTGGTGTTAATGCTGTAGAGAATAAGAATGGACGTGAACGAACTTTTAACCAGTCAATTAAGTTTTGTTTCCCTGCTACATATCCACCAATTACCCCAATTGCTTTTGATAATGTACCAATTTGGAAATCAACTTTATCAGAAAGACCGAAGTGCTTTACAGTCCCTGCACCTTTTCCAAGTACACCTGAACCGTGTGCATCATCTACGTATGTCATTAAATCTAACTCTTCTGCAATCTCAACAATTTCTGGTAGTTTTGCAACATCTCCATCCATTGAGAAAACACCGTCTGTAATTATCATTAATTTATTGTAAAGACCTGATTCTTTCGCCGCGATTGCTTTTTGGCGTAAATCTTCCATATCAGAATGTTTATAAACAATAATTTTTGCTTTTGATAGACGACTACCGTCAATAATAGATGCATGATTTAATTCGTCTGAAAGAATCGCATCATTTTTATCCATAACAGCTGAAATCGCTGCCATATTACAGTTAAATCCTGATTGATAAGCAATTGCTGCTTCTGTATGTTTAAACTTTGCAATTGTTTCTTCTAACTTAATATGCAAATCTAAAGTACCGTTAATTGTACGAACAGCCCCTGCTCCAACGCCGTACTTATGAATAGCACCAATTGCTGCTTCTTGCAAACGGCTATCTGTTGCTAATCCAAGATAGTTGTTTGAAGATAAGTTAATATATTCTTTTCCGCCTATTGTAATGATCGGTCCATTCGAACTCTCAAGCGGATCAATTACGTTATAAAGCCCCTTTGATTTTAAATCCTCTAAATTTTCTTCTAAAAATTTCGCAAGTGTTTTACTAGACATTGTGAAGCCTCCCATCGTTCATGTAAGCGGATTATTATCTTAATAGTTCTAATAATCCCTCTACTAGCTTAACACGTTTTCAGAATTTATTATAGAAAAATAGCTTAAAGTAACCGCTTACAATTCTAGATTATATATGATTCATTACAATAAATCTATCATTTACTTTTCATATTTGATAGAATTAAAAAAATATTTAGGGAGGCTTCAAACGTGGCATTTACAGAATCTGATGTATACAATAACACAGCATTTTTCGAACAATATATGAAACGAAGATACCGAGAAAATAGCCCAAATGAATCCATTGAAAAACCAGTATTCTTTCCACTCATTGGTAATGTGAAAGGAAAACAAATTCTCGATTTAGGCTGTGGTGACGCTAAGTTTGGTGTGGAATTATTAGAAAAGGGTTGCTACTCTTACACCGGCATTGAAGGCTCCGAGCTTATGTATGAAAAAGCTAAAAAACAACTAGAAAATAAAAATGGATCTGTTCATTTTTTAAACCTCAAAGATTATACCTATCCCTCTTCCACTTTTGATTTAGTAACCTCTAGACTCGCCTTACATTATATTGAACATCTTGATACCATTTTTCAAAATGTGTTTCAAACTTTAAAAACAAATGGCACCTTTACCTTTAGCGTTCAACATCCCGTTATTACTTCTTCATTTGAAAGCTTACACACAAGTGGTAAAAGAACGAGTTGGCTCGTCGATGATTATTTTAAACTAGGCAAACGGGTTGAACCATGGATTGACCAAGAAGTTATTAAATATCATCGTACAACGGAAGAGTATTTTACATTATTACAGCAAGCTGGATTTACCATTACATCATTAAAAGAAGCTACACCAAATCCAACCTATTTTCAAAATGAAGAAGAGTATAAACGTCGCTTACGAATTCCTCTCTTCCTCTTATTTTCTTGTACCAAATAAAAAAACGATGAATCACTCATCGTTTTTTTATCTCATTGCCTGGGCAACTTCTTTAACTACACGTCTTCCTCTTCCGTGCGGGATACAAAGCGGTGTTCCAAACAACGGATCCGTACTAATTTGACACTCCATTCGGAATACATCACGTACTAGTTTCTCATCTACCACTTCTTCAGGTTTACCTTGTGCATATATTTGTTTATCTTGAATTGCTACGATGTTATCTGCATAGCGGCATGCTAAATTCAGATCATGTAATACCATAACAATTGTTCTTTGTTCTGTTTCATTTAATTCGAATAATAAATCTAGCACTTCAATTTGGTGAGTCATATCTAAGTATGTAGTTGGCTCATCCAGTAAAATGATCTCTGTATCTTGTGCAAGTGTCATTGCGATCCAAGCACGTTGACGCTGCCCACCTGAAAGAGCATGCACATCACGCTCAGCAAATTCTGTCATACCTGTTGCTGCAAGTGCCTTCTGTACCATTTCCTCGTCTTTTTCTGACCATTGCTTCAGCCATGTTTGGTATGGATAACGCCCTTGCTTTACAAGTTGTAATACTGTAAGTCCTTCTGGTGCTTGTGGTCCTTGCGGTAAAATCGCCATTTGACGAGCAATTTGCTTCGTTTGCATACTTTGAATTGCTTGATTATCTAACAAAATATCACCATTTGTTGGCTTTAATAATCTGGCTAGTGAACGTAATAAAGTTGATTTCCCGCAACCGTTAGAACCGATAAAAATTGTAATTTCTCCTTTTGGAATTTCTAAGTTCAGCTCATCAATAATAATTGTTTCACCATAAGACAACGTCAAGCGTTTCGTCTCCAATGCTTTTTGCATATTCATCTCCCTTTATGAATTCCGACTTTTATAAAGTAAATAAATGAAATAAGGTGCACCAATTGCTGATGTAAATACCCCTGCTGGAATTTCAAGTGGTGTGAAAATTGTACGCCCTATTAAATCTGCAGCAAGTACTAGAATTGCACCGACAATAGCTGCAACTGGGAGTAATGCACCGTATAAAGAACCAACTAATCTTCGTGAAATATGAGGTGCCATTAAACCGACAAATCCAATCCCTCCGGCAAAAGCTACCGCACCACCAATTAAAGCTGTACTAAGTAATAACATAAATACACGCGACTTCGTTAAAGGAACCCCAAGTCCTACCGCTATATCATCCCCTAGCTCTTGTGCATTTAAATGCCTAGCTGCGATAAATGATATTACTGTTAAAATGAGAACCCAAGGCGCAAGTACCATAACATTTTGCCAAGAAGAGCCGTAAACGGTACCCGTAATCCATACATTCGCTTGGCTCGCTTGATAAATTGGTGCTAGCAACATAAATAATGTTGTCGCCGCCTTCGTTAATGCCCAAAATCCAACACCAATTAAAACGAGACTAATTGGTGATAATCCATCATTTTGCCATGCAAATAAGTATACAAAAACCGCTACAATCGTTGCTCCTGCAAAAGCTGCGAGCGGCATATAATGAATACTTACCGTTAGTGCATTATTTTTATCACTAAATAACGCTAAAAATAATACAACTGCGACACTTGCCCCGCCCGTAATCCCGATGATATCAGGAGAAGCAAGCGGATTTCGAACGAGCCCTTGTAAAATACAGCCCGCTACCGCAAGCGCAATTCCTACGAGGATAGCAATTAAAATACGTGGCATACGAAACTTATTTACAACCATATTTGACATTGCATCGCCATTTCCGGTAATTGCTTGCCATACGTCATAAGGAGCAATTTTCATGTCTCCCATACCTGCGCTCGCAAAGAATAATCCTATTAAAACAACTAGTAAACTTAACAAGACGAGACAAGCTCGTTTATACATTAAAAACGAGAGCTCGCCTTTTCCTATACGAAACGGAATATATTTCTTCATTTGCTAAGCCCTCTCTTACGTGCAATATAAATAAAGAACGGTGCTCCAATAAATGCTGTCATAACTCCTACTGGTACTTCTTGTGGCATAATGACATATCTTGCTGCTATATCAGCCAATATTAGTAGTATTGCCCCTAACAATCCGCTATAAGGTACTCTCCATCTGTGGTCAACTCCAACAAGAAATCTAGCAAAATGCGGAGTAATAATTCCAATAAATCCAATTGGACCAGCAACCGCAACTGAACCACCAGACAACAGTACAATAATAAGTAACACGAATGATTTCATTAAAATTGTTCGTTGTCCAAGTCCTTTCGCGACGTCTTCTCCCATCATCAATGTATTTACTTTCCCTGCCATCATAAGAGATGCAATCCATCCTATTAATAAATATGGGAATACAGATTGTAAAATTTCTAACTTTCTCCCTTGCACAGATCCAGCAAGCCAAAATAATACCTCTTCAAGTGCTTTTTCATTTAACACAAGTAATCCTTGTGTTAATGATGAAAATAACGCACTAATTGCGACCCCTGCTAACGTTAACTTAAGAGGAGTAGTCCCTTCTTTTCCTAAAGAACTAGAAGCAAATACAAGTACAGCTGCAACCGCAGCTCCTAAAAAGGCAATCCATGTGAAAGCTGATAATGATGTTACTGAAAAGATTACAATTGCTACAACTATGAAGAACGCAGCACCTGAATTTAATCCAATAAAATCTGGAGAAGCAAGTGGATTCTTAGTTAAAGTTTGCATAAGACAACCCGCGATGGCTAAACTAGCACCAACACTTGCTGCTATAAGTGCCCTTGGAAGGCGCACATTTTGAATAATAATATGTTCATTAGAACCATTAAAATGGAAAAAAGCATCTAGCGCTAATTTCCAGCTCGTATTTGTATATCCGAAAATAATACTTCCCCAAATACAAATAACGACTGCAATGATTCCAACAAATAATCCAATCCATTTTGCTTGATTTGTTTTTAATAACATGCAGCGTTTCCCCTTCAATGTATAATGATACGTTGTAAGTGTATTTCAACTTAATTCTTATTGTCAACGGAAATGAGAATTATTTTCAACCATATGTATTGACAATCAAAAGATAAAGGCTTAATATCATGCTTGCTATTGAAAAATATTCTCAACATGTAGGGGGTACATAATGAATTTCATGCGGAAAAAATCGTTTACAGTATTTGTATTTTTACTAGCATTTTCAATGCTTTTAAGCGCTTGTGGAAAAGCAAATAACAAAGAAGAATCTACAAAAGAAGATAATAAAAAAGAAGTGGTTACTGTAGAACATGCAATGGGTAAAACAGAAGTTCCTGCTAATCCAAAACGTGTAGTTATCTTAACAAATGAAGGAACTGAAGCTTTACTTGAATTAGGTGTGAAACCAGTTGGTGCTGTAAAGTCTTGGACTGGTGACCCATGGTATCCACATATTAAGGATAAAATGAAAGATGTAAAAGTTGTTGGTGATGAAGGACAAGTTAACGTTGAAACAATTGCTTCTTTAAAACCAGACTTAATTATCGGTAACAAAATGCGTCACGAAAAAGTGTACGAACAACTAAAAGCAATTGCACCTACTGTGTTCTCAGAAACATTACGTGGGGAATGGAAAGATAACTTCAAATTTTATGCAAAAGCATTAAATAAAGAAAAAGAAGGTCAAAAAGTTGTAGCTGATTACGAATCACGTATGAAAGATTTAAAAGGCAAACTTGGCGATAAAGTAAATCAAGAAATCTCTATGGTTCGTTTCATGCCTGGTGATGTTCGTATTTATCATGGCGATACATTCTCTGGTGTTATTTTAAAAGAACTTGGATTTAAACGTCCTGGAGATCAAAACAAAGATGATTTTGCAGAGCGTAACGTATCTAAAGAGCGTATTTCTGCTATGGATGGTGACGTATTATTCTACTTCACATTCGATAAAGGAAATGAGAAAAAAGGATCTGAACTAGAAAAAGAATATATAAACGATCCTCTATTTAAAAATTTAAATGCCGTAAAAAATGGTAAAGCATACAAAGTCGACGATGTTATTTGGAATACAGCTGGCGGTGTAATGGCTGCTAACCTATTACTAGATGACATCGAAAAGCGCTTTGTTAAATAATACATCTCTAGCCAGCACCCTCCTATGGTGCTGGCTATTTTCTATTTCACTGAAGTGTCACATTATTTCATTTTGTATTTTTATTCCCAATATGTTATATTATAAAAGTAAATAGAATATATTTTCTCTATATCAGAATAGATGTTTTAATCTAAATTTTCTGATTAATCACTATTTTATTTTATTTTAGAATTCAATTATTACATTTGAAAACGCTTATCATCTCGTTTTCAGGGCAAAATACAGTAACGGTTGAAGAAAAATAGAACTTTTTTAGAAATTTTCTTTCTATTTCCATATAATTCTATTGACTTCTAAATATTTTGTAAATTAAAATGATTACATAAATATCCGTTATACAGGATTAGGGGGAAACAAAAATGGATGCAGCTTTAAAATTAGACAAAGCTGGAGAGCAACAATCACAAAAAAAACATCCACCAGGGTTGTACTTGTTGTTCTTAACAGAAATGTGGGAAAGATTTAGTTATTATGGAATGCGTGGCCTTTTAGTTCTTTATTTAACAACTGCTGCTGTTAGTGGCGGGTTAGGATTTGATAAGGCAGTCGCAGTGCAATTATATGGTACTTTTACAGCGGCAGTATATTTCATGCCAATTATAGGCGGATGGCTAACGGATCATTATATCACAAGACGTCATGCCATTACTCTCGGCGGAATCATTATGGCAATCGGCAATTTTGTACTATTCTCAATGAATACAAAAACAGGACTATTCCTTGGATTAATACTATTAGTTATTGGTAATGGATTCTTCAAACCAAATATTTCTACACTGTTAGGTGAATTGTATGGCGAAAATGATTCACGTCGTGACAGTGCATTTACTATCTTCTATATGGGTATTAACGTAGGTGCTTTCTTTGCTCCACTTATTTGTGGATTTTTAGCAGAAGATTTCTTTAAAACAAGCGCTAATGGCGTTATTGTAATGGGATATAAATACGGATTCTTAGCAGCTTGTATCGGTATGATTATTGGACAAATTGTTTTCAACTTATTAGCTCCTCGTTACCTTGGTAAAGCAGGAACAACAGTTGTTGGTAAAAAATCAAAAGATCAACCTGTAATCGAAAAGAAACCTTTAACAAAACAAGAGAAAAACCGTACTTGGGCAATTGTAATTTTAACTTGTTTCGTAGTATTCTTCTGGGCAGGATTTGAACAAGCTGGTAGTTCTTTAACACTTTATACAAATAAATTTGTAGATCGTACAATTTTCGGTTGGGAAGTTCCAACATCTTGGTTCCAATCCGTTAATCCAGCATTCATCGTACTACTTGCACCATTTGTATCTATGCTATGGTTAAAACTTTCTAAAACAAAACGCGGTGATTTAAACGTGCCAACAAAAATGGCATTTGGTATGATTTTACTAGGTATAGGTTATCTTGTTTTAACATTAGCAGTTCTAAAAACTGGAAGTAGTGAAGCAGATATAACTGTAAAAGCGAATTTATTATTCATCGTTATCACTTATCTCTTCCATACAATTGGTGAGTTATTCTTATCACCAATCGGTCTATCAATGGTAAGTGCAATCGCTCCTGTAAAATTAGCATCATTACTAATGGGGGTATGGTTAGCTGGTACGGGTATGGCTAACTGGTTAGCAGGTAAACTTGCTTCCTTTACACAATCATTAGGATACCTTGAAGTATTTGCAAGTATCGGTATTATCGTTATCGTCTTAGGACTTGTACTCCTTCTCTTCTCTAAAAAAGTTGCGAGTATGATGGAATAACACACAAAAAGACGCTTCTAAAATTAGAAGCGTCTTTTTTATTATTTCTCCTCTAAAGCTGTCACGTCCACATGAACGCTCTCACCAGGATTAGATATATCATACACTTGAGCACTCCCCTTCTGCTCATCACAGCTCTCAATCCATACTGGTACGCCCTCATATGTAACGTCAATTCTACTTGAAGAAGATAAGATTTGTTTCACACGTTTCACATCCATACTAATATCCCTCCTTTTGCTTACTACACTCCTTTCTATTTTTTCTTTTCCTTTTAGAATATATTCCGTAAAGCAGCATGTTGATTGATAGTCATTTCTTCCTCACATGCTAATATTTACTCTCTCGCTACCTTTCTGACAAATAAAAAAAGACGTATATTCCACACGTCTTTTTCCATAATATTCAAATTTTAAGAAAATAATGTTTTTACTACCGCACTTACTTTATCATTATGGATTTGGTAATACACTTCTAAGCCTCGTCTTTCAAAGCGCACTACTTTATTTTGCTTTAACTTCGTTAAATGTTGTGAAACCGTTGATTGCGGAATTTCTAATACTTCCTGTAGTTGTGTTACATTACATGTTCCTCTTTGCATAAGTTCCATTACTAGACGTAGACGAAGTGGGTGAGCTAACGCTCTTAACATTTGTACATCTTCTTCTGAAATACGACATTCGAATTGATTTTGGCTCATAAAGTTCCCCTCATTTTCGTTTTTATTTGCGTTTTTATTTGCGTTTTTATTTGCGTTTTTATGTTCTTTTTATTTATTTATATATCTGTTCTTATATTTCCTGTTACGACATAACTTTATCAACCTATAAAGCCGAAAAATTTTTCCATCTTCATCAGCAAAAATTCAGGAAAAAATCCTTGCTGATTTTGAATATTATACTATATGATATAACGAAAAAGCAAAATAATGGCCTACGAATACTTTGCTTGCAAACGTTGTTTTATCAGGCTTTTTGTTATATTTTCACCTCATTGAAATGCACAGTAACGGTATTGTAAAATATCGTCTATAATTGATAACCTTTCGTAATGTAGTTGAACTATACTTAACCTCTTTGTTACGCTAAAAGGAATTTTCAGTAAAAAGAGATGATATGGTATTAAAAATTTGTTTCTTATTTTTTATTCGTATTGCAAGCGGTTGGATTGTTGTGAAAGACTTCCTATTAAATCCACTCACCGTTCCTCCCTCACTAGATCAAACAGGACAGATAAGTGGCATATATCAAACTTTATACTCTATATAAAATACGGCATCTAATATACACCTATAGGAAACATGCCATCTGAATAAGCAAAATAATATGCAAATAATTTATACAGCACACTTAAATTCATTTAAGTGTGCTTTTTGTCTACTTTATGAACAAAGCTTTTCTTTTAACACTATTATGGAATAATTATACTTTTTTACGTTGACAATAGTGTTGAAGGAGAATATACTAAGCATGTAAGTTGATTGTGAATAGTTTCACAAATAATGTGAATTTCTTCACATATAATAGATAGGAGTTGTCATTATTATGAGTACTTGGACACAAATTTATGACCCATTAAACAATATTTGGTTATCTGCACTAATCGCAGCACTTCCAATCTTTTGTTTCATCATTTGTTTAATGGGATTCAAAATGAAAAGCTACATGGCTGGTCTTTATAGTGTGATTGTCGCTATTATCCTTGCAATATTTGTTTATAAAATGCCAGCAACAGTAGCTGTAGCATCTGCCGGATTCGGTGTTTTATCTGGATTTTATCCAATTTGTACTATCGTTATTGCCGCAATTTTCCTTTACAAATTAACTGTTAAAACAGAGCAATTCAATATTATTCGCGATAGTATTTCAAGCATTACAAATGATCAACGTTTACAAGTATTATTAATCGCTTATTCTTTCGGTGCTTTCTTAGAAGGCGCAGCTGGTCTAGGGGTTCCAGTTGCTATTACAGCTGCACTACTTGTCGGTATGGGCTTTAATCCATTAAAAGCAGCAGGTATTTGTTTAGTAGCTAATATTGCTGGTGGTGCTATGGGTGCTATGGGTATTCCAGTTACAGTACCAGCACAATTAACTGAACTTGACGCATTAACTATTGGTCGTCAAACTGTTCTTATTTTACCTTTCATTAGTATTATCTTACCTTTCTTACTTGTTTCAATGGTCGATGGAATTAAAGGTATTAAAGAAACTTGGCAAGGTATTCTTGTAAGTGGTGTTTCTTTCGCAATTACTCAGTTCCTTGTAACTTACTTCTTAGGTGCAGAACTTACTAACATTTTCGCAGCCGTTGTAAGTATGATTGCTCTTGCATTATTCTTACGTGTTTGGCAACCAAAATCTTCTACTAAAGAAGAAAAACAAGAAACTAAAGTATCACATACATTCAATCAAATTTTATATGCTTGGTCTCCATTCGTATTCTTAACTGCATTTGTAACAATCTTTAACTTAAAACCGATTAAAGCTTTATTTGCTCCAGATGGTGCTTTAGCAAACTTAGTATTTAACATTCAGTTCCCTGGTCTTCATAATGCTGTTATGAAAACTACACCAATTACAAAAGCTGATACACCTTTCGCAGCTGTTTTCAAATTTGATGTATTCTCTTCTACAACTACTGCGATTGTACTAGCAATTATCGTTTCACTTATCGTTTACCGCGTAAAAGGTAAAATGGTTAAAGAATTAATGATTGAAACAATGAAAGAATTAAAAGCTCCAGTATATACAATTTGTAGCGTTATCGCTTTAGCTTACGTAGAGAACTACTCTGGTATGTCATCTACACTTGGACTTGCATTCTCTTCTACTGGTAATGCATTCCCAGTTCTTTCTCCAATCTTAGGATGGATTGGCGTATTCATTACAGGTTCAGTAGTTTCAAGTGGTTCTTTATTCGCACCACTTCAAGCAGTAACAGCAGACCAGTTAAACATCGTTCCTTCTACACTCGTTGCCTTAAACGTAGTAGGTGGTACAATGGCAAAAATGGTTTCACCACAATCTGTAGCAGTTGCTTGTGCCGCAGTTGGACTAGTTGGTAAAGAATCTGCTCTATTTAAAACAGCAATGAAATACAGTTTAATCTTCTTAGCTGTTATTAGCTTACTTCAATTAAACGCTGTATTTAATATCTTTTAAAAATAAAACACCGATCCAAATTGAAGTGAACCCGAATAGTGGTA